>NZ_JBUBKD010000031.1:0-5483 GCF_054902215.1 Nitrospira sp. CMX1
GCCGCTCAAGCTGAGGCCAAATCGACGTTCGGGAACGACGGCGTGTATCTTGAACGCTACTTTTTGGAACCGCGTCATATCGAAGTGCAGGTCTTGGCTGATCAGCAGGGCCGTGTGATTCATCTTGGAGAACGTGACTGCTCCATTCAACGGCGGCATCAGAAGCTGGTCGAAGAAACCCCATCCCCGGTCGTCGACGACAAGCTTCGTCGGGAGATTGGAAAGGTGGCGGTAGAAGCCGTCAAAGCCGCGCATTATCGCAATGTCGGGACAGTGGAGTTTCTCCTCGACAAGGAACGGAATTTTTACTTCATGGAGGTCAATACCCGAATTCAGGTCGAACACCCGATTACTGAAATGGTGACGGGTATCGATTTGATCAAGGAGCAAATTCGTCTTGCAGCCGGGCATCCGCTCTCCCTGCGTCAGCAGGACGTGGTGCTGGCCGGTCACAGTCTGGAGTGTCGCATCAATGCCGAGGATCCGGAGAAGTTTACACCGTCTCCAGGAACCATTGGTAAATACAGTCCTCCGGGAGGATTTGGTGTGCGAGTGGATTCCGCGATGGAGTCCGGCTCGGTCGTCGTGCCGTACTATGATTCGATGATTGCAAAGCTGATTACGCATGGGCGTGACCGACAAGAGTCAATGGCACGGATGAGGCGAGCCCTGAGCGAATTCGTCATTGAAGGGATCAAGACGACGATTCCGCTTCATCGCCGAATCCTTGATGATCCTGATTTTCAAAAGGGCCATGTCTCAACCACGTTCTTAGAGCATCTCTTGGCAGGGTAGTTCAGGCCTTTCCTTCCTGATCATTCAGCTTATAGATTCCCCATAGAGGGTGCGCCCATTTTCTTGGCCCGTCACCGTCAATGAGGTACCCGAGTCAAGTGGGCGTGCCGGAAAGCGCACGTGTCTCAGGATGACAGGGACGTGATTCTTGACAGGCTTCCTGATAGGATGAACGGATGTTTCATGGAGGGCGTGTGTGACGTATGCGACGAATTGGGTTGATGCTTAGCGTCTTAGCTGTCGGACTGGGGATCGGCGGGTACGTGTTTTTCAATGGGGAACGGAAGACCCCCGTTCGATACCGAACGGCGCTGGTGGAGCGTGGGCAGATTGTTTCCGTCGTCAGTGCTACGGGGACGATCAATCCGGTGGTATCCGTCCAGGTGGGGACGCAAGTATCGGGCATGGTGAAGAGCCTTCACGCTGATTTCAATTCACAGGTTAAGGTCGGAGACATCGTGGCGGTCATTGACCCGGAGCCTTTTAAGGCTCGTCGGGAGCAGGCAGCCAGCAATCTGGAAATGGCCCGGGCAAGTGTCGCGCGTGCAAGAGCTGATTTGGCCCAACGAAAGCGAGAACTCAGTCGTGTGGAAGCGTTGTTGCCGGAGCAGTTTGTGTCGCAAAATGATGCTGATGTTGCCATCACGAATCATCAAAGTGCTGAGGCGCAGCTCCGAGTCACCGAGGCGCAGGTGAAGCAGGCAGAGGCGGCGGTGAATGCTGCGGATCTCGACCTGAAATATACGGTGATTCGTTCGCCCGTCGAAGGGATCGTGGTAGCGCGCAATATCGAGGTGGGACAGACGGTTGCGTCCAGCTTCTCCACGCCCAACCTCTTTCTCATTGCCCTGGATTTGACCAAGATGCAAGTCGACACCAATGTCAGTGAATCGGATATCGGAGGGATGTCGGAGGGAAAGGAAGCGGTCTTCACCGTCGACGCGTACCCAGGGATTTCCTTTACCGGCCTCATTAAGCAGGTTCGTCTCGCGCCGATCAGTGTACAGAACGTTGTGACGTACAATGTTGTGGTCAGCGTGGAAAATGCGGACTTACGGCTCAAGCCAGGTATGACCGCGAATGTCTCGATTGTGGTTGCGCAGAAGGACCAGGTCCTCAAGGTTCCCAATGCCGCCCTCCGATTTGTGCCTCCCAAGGGTGAAGGGAGGCCACGAGATGTCGGTGGACGATCAACGAAGGAGGACGCTGCACGTCCTGTCATGGGTGAAGGGCGGACCATGCTGTCGAAAGCCGTCTGGAAACAGGGAGAGAATGGAGAGCTTGTCCCGCTACCCGTACAGACCGGAATCTCCGATGGTTCTTCAACGGAGATCATGTCCGAGGGGCTTGCGGAAGGGGATGTGATTGTCATCGGGATCGATCAATCGTTCGGCGAGAAAAGGGGCAACGAGCTTCCTCCAGGGTTTGGCAGTCCGCCCCGTCCTCGAAATCGCTGAGGCCGTGGCAAAATGTCAGAAGATGATGGGGCGGAAGCCCGTGATCAATGGACAAGGCACGAGATAGTGACACACCTGGTGGCGTTCCTGCTTCCACCCTCCTCCAGAAATTATTGTAGAATTGCGTAGGGATATGATCCCGCTCATCGTCTGCGAAGACCTCTGGAAAGTGTACCGAGTCGGTGACGTCGAGGTGCAGGCATTACGGGGCCTGAGTGTGACGATCCACGAGGGGGAGTTTGTCGCCATTATGGGCACAAGTGGTTCAGGGAAGTCGACGTTGATGAATATTCTTGGGTGCCTGGATCAGCCGAGCAAGGGACACTATCGGTTAGGCGGTGTTGAGGTGGAGGGGTTGCAACCGGATCAGCTGGCAGAGATTCGGAATCAGAAAATCGGTTTTGTCTTTCAAAGTTTCAACCTTATTCCTCGAACCAGCGCGTTGGAAAACGCCCAATTGCCGCTCTTGTACCGAGGCCTGCCCTTAAAGGAACAGCGCAGGCTTGCCGCTGCAGCACTCGAACGGGTCGGACTGACGGGCCGTGAACATCATACCCCTACACAATTATCGGGTGGTCAACAACAACGAGTCGCGATCGCTCGGGCCCTGGTGACCTCACCATCGTTGTTACTCGCCGACGAACCGACGGGAAATCTTGATACACGATCAAGCGATGAAATCATGGCGATTCTTGAAGAGTTGAATCGTGATGGGATCACGGTCATTCTGGTGACGCATGAAATCGATATTGCCGCCCATGCTGCACGCGAAATCGTGATCAAGGACGGCCAAGTCCTCAGTGACCGTACCATTCAGGATCGGGTCGATTAGCGGAGGGTGCCGGTGCCGACGTTTGTGTGGCTGACCATCGTGACCGCACTCCGAATCTTGCAGCGAAACCGCCTGCGCGCTGGTTTGACGATGTTGGGAATCATCATCGGAGTCGGTGCGGTCATTGCCATGGTGAGTATCGGGGAGGGGGCGAAACTCGCTGTGCAGAAGCAGATTGCCTCCATGGGAGCGAATAGTATCCTCATTTGGCCGAATTATTCGCTGATCAGTGGCGTGCGTGGGGGGCAAGGTGCCGTGGTCACCTTAACAGTGGCCGATGCCATTGATTTAAAAAAGAAGATTCCTCTGTTGACTGAAGCGGGTTGGTCTCGATCGGGCTCCATGCAGGTGATGAACGGAGGCCGTAATTGGAGTACAACAGTTATAGGGGCTTCGCCGAGTGCGTTGACCGTCAGAGACTGGGCCTACAGCAGCGGAGGTCCCTTCACCCAAACGGATATGGATACCGCTGCCCGTGTGGCGCTGATCGGTCAGACGGTGGTGGACAATCTCTTTGAGCCAGGAGAAGAGCCGGTTGGAGCGATTCTTCGTCTGAAAAATGTTCCCATCCGGGTCATCGGTGTGTTGAGTCCGAAAGGGCAGAGTCCTTCCGGCAGTGATCAAGACGATGTCGTGATTATTCCTTTCAGCACAGCGGAACGGAAGGTGTTGGGGACATCCTTCCTTGGAACCGTCAGCGGCGTCCATGTCGCTACCGATCGGACGGAGGATGTGTTTGAGGCGGTTGAACAAATACGGGAGGTGCTGAGATCACGCCATCGATTACAAGGAGATCGACCGGATGATTTCCTTATTCGTACCCAGATTGATGTGGCAAAAGTTCAAGAGGGGACGAGTGAGACATTGACGGGTATGTTGCTCGCCATTGCATCTGTCTCTCTTCTTGTCGGGGGCATCGGCATTATGAATATCCTGCTGGTGTCGGTGACCGAACGCACGAGAGAGATTGGAATACGGATGGCAGTCGGTGCCAAACGGCTCCACATCATGATGCAATTTCTAATTGAGGCCATGACGCTCAGTATGGTCGGGGGAGGAATCGGCGTGCTCTTGGGCGTGACCGCAGCAAGGCTGACGTCCATTATAGCCGGGTGGCCGACCATCATCTCAGGCCAGACAATCGTGACCGCGTTCGGTTTTTCCCTTGTGGTTGGTCTATTTTTTGGGCTCTATCCTGCCAACAAAGCAGCACGGCTGAATCCGATCGAGGCCTTGCGCTACGAGTAGGTTTCACATCGCCACTGACAATCACGTCCCGTCCACTCAGTTCAGTGCGCCACTGTGCGTGTGCTAAGCCACAAAGCGCGAAGTTTTTCGCATACTGCAACGTTGAGCGATCAGGCGCCTCACTGATTCGATCACCGGCCCGTGATTACGACGCAACCCCTAGCCGATGTTCTGCAAGCCGTCGGATCTTGACTTTCCTGTGTTCTTTCCGCGCCTGTGCGAGATCATGGGCCGACTGCATCCCCAACCACATCGCCGCGCTGCCGCCGAACGCCTTTTCAAACCGCAAGGCCATATCCGGTGAGACCGCACTCTTTCCCCGGATGACGTTGTACAGCTGTTGTCGCGTCACCTTCATCGCCTTGGCGGCTTCCGCCACGCTCAGGCCCAGTTCCTCGAGATTGGCTTCGACCAACTTCCCCGGGTGGACAGGATTCTTCATCATCATGCATGGCCTCTCAATGATAGTCCTCTAAATCTATATCGTGCGCATGCCCTTGACTGAACCGAAAGGTGACCCGCCAGTTCGCGCGAACGGTGACGGCCCAAGAGCCCTTACGATCTCCTTTCAACGGATGCAGGCGAAAGGTCGGCTGGTTCATATCCTCTACACTTTCCGCGGCGTTGAGCGCCGAGAGGATCAACCGCAGCCGATCGAGCTGATCAGCTTTGAGCTTCCTCCCATCGTCCTGCTCAAACAGAAGCTGCAAGCCCTTATGCCGGAAGCTTCGAATCACCGGTTTGACTGTAAAACGTCAATTGACATTTGTCAACAACGACAGACAATTGCCGGCTCACATCACCGTCGCAGGCGGAGCAGCGTTGAACGACTTGCGTGGGCTTTCGAACGAGTCTTGCGACGAATCTGACCACCGGTGTGTGCCCGTTCGGCCTCCATTCTCCAGTCCGGTTACGCTGTCCTCAACCCAGCGTGCTCGTGCGTGCGTCGATTGTCAGGAATGAGCGCAAGCGCGGTACGTTTCATAGCCATCCCTCCACTGATCCCACGCCGAGCCCTGAGGAGCGGACGCTCACCACACGACTGCGGGAAGCGGGAGATTTGCTGGGTATCAGGCTGCTCGACCATCTCTTTCTCGGCGATGACCTGTAGTGCTCCCCTGAAATCAAGCCACCCGAGTTGATTGTTGGGC
>NZ_JBUBKD010000032.1:0-28604 GCF_054902215.1 Nitrospira sp. CMX1
GTCATGTTCAATGTGATGAATTTCGCCTCGTTCTATTTCATCGCGCAGATCCCCATTCATCGGGATTTCAACGGCAATCTTGAGCAACAGATCAGTTACATCTTTGGGATGACCAAGTCATTCCAACTGTTTGGCGGAGCGTCTTAGAGAATCGACAGGAACGACGGAATCGAATCGGCCATGGTGAGAAAGCTCCGACAAACAGTTTCTCGAGCACTGACCGGTTGCTGCGTTGTGCTCTGGTTGACCGGATTCTTATCGGTTGGACAGGGAAATCTGACGACACAATGGGCAGTATCCCACTGCCCAAGCGGACAGGCGCAGAACAGTCAGCAGAGCCACAATCATTGTGCCTGGCATTGCAGCGGCTTCGACACCCAGAGTGGTGACGAACGATCCGAATCCACCGCGGATCTTCAGGTGAGTCTTGTCTGGAATCTTGGCACTATTCCCCCACAGCACGCACGTATTGATGGCCAATTTCCACCTCGTGGTCCGCCGCAGTGTATTCCTGAGATTACCTAGCACACAATCGTTTGGGGAGACGGCTGCGCTCCCAATAATCACGTTAAAAACGACAATGTATGAGGAAGGAACGTTCCATGGAAGCGATGAAAAGGAAGAGTTTTGTATCGGGTATATCAATAGGTGCGTTAGGGTTCGCGGTGATCGGTCTTGCGGCGTGCAATTCAGGAGAAACCACCACGGCTACCCTGGCTCCTGGCGGCAGCGCTGCTCAGGCTAGTGCGTTGGTGTTTGTGAATAATACCGGCGATAAAACGCTGACCGGCGTGGCGCTGAAGGGCGATTCCGGCAACGCGGTAATCAACACGATCGACGCGGCGAAGTTCGAGAATGTTGCTCTCGGAGACATGCAATTCTCGAATAAAGATTGGGTCTTTTTGAACCTTGCTGCAGCGAACAAAGTTGCGACGATCGATCCACTCACAGCTGCGACTCCGATTCATGAAGCGAATTTGACGACAGGCACTCGACCCGTTCACCTCTATCGGGATAGGAACGACGGCGAGGTCATCTGGATCATGAATGACGGTGACAATGCTGCGGGGACTGCGACACCCGGGGACGATTTGATCAATTGCGCCGCATTCGGCGGGGGCTCAGTGACGGTGGTCCACAATTCTCATCTTGGCCCAGGAGGAACTCCGCCTACCGTGCTCGGAACGACTTGCCTTTTGGCTGATGGACATAAAGTTGCAGCCTTTGCAGAGAATAAACGAGTCTTTGTCTCCAGTGAAACCGGCGGAGAAATCGCCGTTCTTGACGGTGATGAAACCTCTGCGAACTATCGGAAGATGATTGCGCGCATTGATCTCTGTAAGTCAGCCAAGGAAACCACGCCTTGCAATGACGAGTCCGCAACACCGATCACGACCGCGTTTACGCCTAATGCCTCAGCTCCGCACGGCATCCGCTGGTCCACGCTGACCAAGAAGGTCTACAGCATTCAAGAGGGATATGGAGAGATCGCAGAGATCGACCCAGCAACTTTGACCATTAGCAAGAGGTTTGACCTCGCCGGAACTCCCTATACAACGTATGGGATTTCACCCGACGGGAAGTATCTCTTGCTCCGTGGCGAAACAACCGCCCCGCAAGCAACGAAACTTGGTGTGATTGATCTCAGTGCCGCGACGCCGGCTATCGCTAACCTGACCATTCCGGAACTAGACGGAACCTCAGCGGGGGCATTCAAGTTTGCCCCGAACTCCGGACGGTTCTACATTTTGGCCGGGAATGGAGCAACGGCAACCAAGAAGGACAGACTGTTCGCGTTTGACTGGACGACCGTGGCGCCTCCAGCGCTCACCCTGTTGAGGGAGATTCCGTTGGTATCGACCGGCGGGCACGGCTTCGATATCTTGGCTGAAGGGGCTGGGGAAGCGAAGTATCTGGTGGTGTCGAATGCAGCACCAGCGAATTCACTCACGATCATCAATGCGACCGACCATCAGGAAAAGCAGACGGTCGCTGTCGGGGCAAATCCGGGAGGGGTGATGGTGTTCGATTCTGGGGCGGCTTTGGCAGGGAATCAGGCGAGTAATTAGGATACGTATGGATGGGGCAGCCCGTTGTGGGGTGTGATTCGTGAGGATTCAATGGGCTGCCCCCCAGCGGCCAGGTGACCGACTGATCGATTGGACGACGACGGTTCCGTCCGAGCCGCGGCTGTCGACGAGGGTCAGCGCGGGGTGGAGGTGCTCATTCCTTGGCCTTCGCTCCCCACTTTTTTCTTATCGTTGAGATTAGGGTTGCATACGAGCTGTGGGAACAGTCATAAGGGATGCATGGCATCGATGGATGAACAACGATTCGTGGCCCCTGCCTGGGCTGTCTCATTAGCTTTGCACGGAATGGTTGGTGGCCTCGCCTTCGCATTTTCCGCACAGATCCAACCTCCTGTGCAGGATAATCTCTTCAGCTGGGATGTGGCGTTTGTACAACAGACAACCGGCTTTTCAAAACCAGAACGAGTGGAACCGACGACCACATCGGCGCAACTGCCGGTAAAAAAGGTGATCTCATCACGGGCCAAGTCAATGCCTGCAGCCGTCCAGCCCGATAAGCTGATAGAGCAGCATGCTGAAATGCCGCCATCAACGATCGTACAGAGGGAAGAAGTGCCTCAGGTACGTGAGGTGCCAGCCGAGCAACGACTCGTCGAAGTGGCTGAGACCACTACTCAGCCGATCGTAGAAACGAAGGAGTCCGTTGCTACGACTTCTCCGTCCGAATTGATTGAGTCTCAACAGTTTCAACAGGAACCGACGGTGCCTGCATCGCCTCCTACCTTGTCCACGGAGGGGCAGACTGCTCAAGAGGCCAAGATTCCGGAGTCATTACGAGAGACTTCAGGAGTTGCTGCGGCAATATCCGGTCCTGGAGCAAAGATGGATAACCGGTGGCTGGCCGAGTCCTTGTGGCGAAGGGTGGCTGAGCTGAAGCGTTATCCAAACTCAGCCCGTATGAATGGCCAGGAAGGGAAAGTAATTTTGAAGGCCGTCATTCGGTCAGATGGGCAGCTGGCTGAGGTGTTTATTCAAAAGAGCTCCGGATACAGTGTGCTCGATGAGGCAGCGATTGAAGCTGTAAAACGAGCCTGTCCGCTTGACATGACGCAGGCTCTCGGGAAACCGCAAATCGTTGTGAGTCTGCCGATAGTCTACAGTTTGGCCAACTAGCGGCTCCGCGATGAATGTAGTCCGACGCATGATTCGACTGAACATATCAAGATTCTAAGGGAAAGTGATGCATCGGTGAGCAACCGTAGCAGACAAGTCCTGAGCGTTCATGTATAGTTCAAGCCTATCAATTGGGACCAGAATACACGTGAAAGACTCACGCCGATCATTGCCTCATCTTTCAATCGCTGGCTGTGCCGCCTTGCTCTATGCGGGGTTGCTCGTGGCGGGCAGCAGTTGCAATTTGGTTCACGGTGACTGGCATCAACGTCATCAACACCATCACGCGGACGAAGGCTCGTCTGCCGCGGACCAGTTCTGCGCATGGGCCTGTCAGGCGACGGCGGACACCGTGGCGGAAGGTGGGCCATCACTGGCTGTCAGGGATTTGGTGAGTGGGCCAGCCGAATTCACTTCCACTGAGCTTCCGTTCTCTACCGATTTCTCCGCGATTCATTCGCGGGCACCTCCTTCGAATTTCTTCGTCAGACTTGGCTGATCCGTATCGCGTAGTCGTGCTCTCGCGCGCTGGTACGAATACAGCCGGATTGCGTCTATTTCACAATTAAACTGTCTGTGTGAACTGTCCGAGCAGATGACCCTCCGGCTCGGACCAAGCGCGGGGCGAAGGTTGGCTGCCTCCTCCTTGGCCCCGCCCTTTATCACAGGCTGGGTAGGGGTGACTACCAACTATTCTCTTCAGCCTTGAATGAGTTGTATCGGAGCTATGGTGCTAGAGCGCAGGGCCGGTGTTATCCGGTCGAACGTTTTCAGAGTGGGAAGTGATGTGGATAGTCCGTCCGGGAAGGTGACCCTCCGCCCGGACCAAGCGCGGGGCGAAGGTTGGCTGCCTCCTCCTTGGCCCCGCCCTTATTATAGTGCGAAATGCTTGTTGATAGTCCTTAATGAACGTCCAGACCATTCTCAGGGAGAGGATGTAGGTCGATGGATCCTGTATTCTGCTGTGGGACAAGATGGCTAGTTTCAGTAGCAAGCAGCACGATGTCAAAATTGTAGCATCCGTTAGCATGCATGAGCATACGTAGGTAGACAGATTCTGAATACTCATGTACAACAGCCCCTAGTATCGGTAGGGCTGTATGGTCTACGTAGAATAACTCGTAGGGGCTTGCAACGTGAAGCGATTGAGTCAGATTTTTCATAACCTTTCTATTGTCGGCTGCACAGCGCTGATGTATGCCGCGTTGGTCGTGCTGAGTACCGGCTGTGCGTTGGCTCATGCCGACCGGACGCAAGCGCATCACCATCATAGCGAAGAGGGTTCATCTTCTCAAAGTGCATTTTGTGCCTGGGGCTGCCAAGCAACATCGGATATTGTCTCGGCGGCTGAACCGTCGATGACGGTGGCTTGGCTTGTCGTTGAGCAACAAGTATTGCCTTCCGACGTATATCGTGTGTCTTCCGCTTCCACCGTACTCCATCCTCGAGCGCCTCCATTCACTGTTCTTCTTTCCCGAGTATAAGGTCATAAGGGTAGTAGGCATTCTCGCCGATGCTCTTAAATGATGCTTGCCCTCGGTTCGCTTTCATTTCGGTACATCGCAGTCCTGTCTGAGTCAAGCAGCCGTTGGCTCGGACGAGTGCGGGGGAAGGTGCTTCTTCCTCGGCCTTCGCCCCGCCATTTCAAAGGCTGACGAGTGGCACGAGGCTAACGGGTAATTTTCCGATTGTGGTACAGAAACTTTCAGGAACGTTATGGAGGATTCATCATGGATGTGATCGGCACGTTGCAGAAAAAACAGCTACTCCGTGTGGACGAAGCCGCAAAGATTCTCAATGTCAGCCGCTGGACGGTGTATCGATGGGTTGAGGCCGGTCGGCTGGGTGGTACACGCTTGGGCGCCGGCAGTTTAAGAATATTCAGTCATACAGTGGCTGCCTTGATTGATCTCCACTGTGTCGGATCGATCCAGGAAGAAGGCACCGATGTGTTATCCAAACAAGGTCCACTCAAGTCGCGGGCGATGAACGCACGACCTGTAGGCCGTGAAATAAGTCGGTTGCGACAGCCGGCAGCGGTCTGATGTAAGGTCTCAACGTCAATGCGTCGCATCGTCTCGTACGTATTGCTGGTTCTGCTGGCCTCATGGATGACGGCCTTTCCCGCAGCGGCATCCTGCGGCTCAGTTAGTTGTTTTGTCGTCATCGGCTCTCAACAGGCGGTCTCGCCGGCCGGGGTATTGACCGTCAATTTCAACTATACGTATACGCCGAATGAGATTCCCTCCACAGGAGTCAATACTATCCCGTTTGCAAATTCACAACTCAAACAGCTCATCCTGGCCAATAGCAAGGTCGGCCAGCTCAGCACGCTGATCAAAACAGCGGCATTAGATCTCAATTACGGCCTAACCGAACGGGTCGGTCTTGAGGTCCTCATTCCTTACAAATTCGTGGATGCGGTGGGACAGATCGGAGCCGGAGCAGTGTCGCATAACTCGGACCGTGGAATCGGAGATGTCCTGGCGAAAGTGAAATACAATATGCTCCCGACTTTGCGCAGCATGTTGGTCTTAGAAATGGGCGTCTTTTTTCCGACGGGGGATTACGGCAATCATGCAACAGACACCCAGCTTGTCGAGTCAACGTTACAGGTCGGACGTGGAGCCTTCGGTATTCAACCTGGGTTTTATCAAACCTATGAGCTCCTGCCTCACCGCCTGAACCAGTTTCTCTCAGGAAACTATCGATATACCGTACGCAATTCCGATGGGTATCGATTCGGTCAGGAATTTACCATCAATGCGGGTCTGAATCTCGTGACGTTTCCCTGGTTAACCCTCACGACCCAACTCAATTTCCGTCATAAGGATAGGGACAACCTTGACTCGGCGTTGTACGAGTTCAGACCGGCCCCATTCAATAGAGCGGTCTTACTGGATGGAAATATCATCGGCCGATCGGTGCCCACGACAGACCACACTCTTCTGGCGTTCTCACCCGGCGTGGTGATGAATGTATTCGACTATGGGCAAATCTATTTCATTGCACAA
Source organism: Nitrospira sp. CMX1 (assembly GCF_054902215.1). NCBI lineage: Bacteria > Pseudomonadati > Nitrospirota > Nitrospiria > Nitrospirales > Nitrospiraceae > Nitrospira > Nitrospira sp. CMX1. The sequence goes on from NZ_JBUBKD010000032.1 coordinate 6,218, forward strand.
ATTCCAATTTACCGAGAGTTCAATGGGAACCTTCAGCAAGGGCTGAGCTTTGTCGGGGGGATCAGTAAGTCGTTTGCAACACCTTCCCTCGCTAGCCTCTTTAGCGGCTCGTCAAAGTGAGGACGTATCATGGAACATCCGCTTCGACGTAGGTTTTCCTCGACAGCATCAGGCCGTTGGCTTGCGGTTTTCTGCATAGTCTTGGTTGCGGGCTGCAGTTCCGGGGCGGATAGTGAGCAGATTGCGGATACACCGCTTTCAACCCCAATGGCGCTTGTCGTGAATCAGGGCGACACGACGCTGACCACGGTTCGTCTGGACGGAAAAAAACAGCCGATCGTCAGTACCTTGTCGCTCGGCCCCCCACAAATCGACGCAATCGGAGGCGTGGCGTTTTCGCTGGGAGAATGGATCTTTGTCACCAACAGCGCAACGAACAAGGTGGCCACCATTGATCCGATCGGCGCGCAGACGCCGATCCTCGAGAGTTTTCTGACGGAAAATCCAAAAGATGTTCGGGTCAGGATCGGGCAACGACCGACGCGTATCTACAGGGATCCGGTCGATAAGGAAGTGCTCTGGACCATGAACGACGGCGATCCATCGACCGGTCTGGATACCGTGGCCAACTGCACTCACGGGGGCTCCGTCTCGATCCTCCATAATTCCCATCTTGGAGTGGGCGGGGAAAAGCCTCGCGTTACGTCGATCGTCTGTCTTTCCGGGAAAGGAGCCCATTTCATCGCGTTCTCCAGACCGCCGGTGACGGCACAGGAGTTGGCGATCGTCTCCAGTCAGATGACGGGGATAATGAGCGTGCTGCTTCCTGTACAAACGGCAGGTGGAAATGTCGCCTGGAGTGAATTTTCCCAAAAGATCGATCTGTGTGACAGCACCATGGAGACAGCGCTGGGGTATCCGGCCTGTGATGCGGACCCATTGACGCCCAACCATTCCGCACCGGCCGGCATGTTCTGGTCGCAGGCCACGGGGAAGATCTACGGTTACCTTGCCGGGTACCGAATGATCATCGAGATCGATCCGACATCTTTGACGGTGACACCCAGGCGTATCACGGTTTCCCAATTGCAACAGGCTGAGGTCACACCGGACGGTCGACTTCTATTCATGGTGGGTGAGGATGTCGCTACAGATCCGGCAAAGGTCATCGCAAGGTTCGGATTCATCGATCTCACCCAGCCGACGCTGAGTGTCGTGGGACAACACGAAGTCGATCATATGCGTCCGTATCAGTTTCGCTTTACGGCCGACGGGAAACGATTGTATGTCACCCAGTCAAATACCACCATCGGGTTGACGCCGCAGCAGGCGGATGCACTCCAAAAGGACAAGCTCTATGTCTTCGATACGGCAACCTGGCCGACGTCTTTCCCGGTATTGAGGACGGTTGATTTACCGCCGGTTGGCCCGCTCGGTGTCCATGGCTTGGACTTGTGGGTCATCGGCCCTAAGGGAGCCGGATCCGCTAAGGGCATTATCGTGTCGAACGCTCCGCATAGTGAGAATGGGTCGGTGTCGTTTATCGATGCAACGGACCATACGATCACTGCGACTATTTCGGTGGGAAAAGCTCCGAAGCAGGTCACCGTCTATTACGTGGGACTTGCGGCAAACGACAATCAAGCGACCCCCACACAATAACTCGTGAAGACGATCTGTATAGACGGTAGGTGATGCCCGACTGCAGGAAGGGAGTGTGTGATGCAGAATCCCCGGGTTCAGCAGAAGAATCGCCCGATGTTCAGGCGACTCTGGTACGCTCAGAATTGGACATACGTCGCCCCTATCATGATCCTTCTTCTTACATTTGTGCTCTATCCCCTTGTGGTTATAGCGGGTTCGTCGGAGCCATGGCACGCCTTGACGGCTGCCGGAATGGCGGCCCTTGAACAAGGCAAGTACAAGGACGCGGAGCGGCTCTTTGTGATGGCGAGTCGAGAGGCGCAACGATTCGGTTCCTCTGATGAGCGTGTTGCAGCGACCTTCAACGATCTGGGGCTGGTGTTTCATGAACAGGGGCAATTCGCACGGGCGAAGTCCTACTACGAGCAAGCGCTCGCCATCTGGGAGCAATCCTCGGAGATGGAACATGCCGGCGTTGCGACCGCATTGCACAACTTGGCGGAAATCTATCAGCAAGAGGGTGAGTTTGAACAGGCCGAAGCCCACTATCTGCGTGCACTCACCGTAGGGGAACGCGCCCTTGGCCCGGGTCATCCACAGCTAGCGGTTGGACATAATGGAATGGGAGTCCTCTACCGCAAAGAAGGGCGGCTGGTTGAAGCAGAGGCCAGATTCCATCTGGCCCTGGCCATGCTGCAACAGCAGGAGGGAACCGACTCACCCGATGCAGCACCAATCCTCAATAATTTGGCATCGCTCTATAAGGAGAAGGAACTGTATGTATTTGCCGAGCCGTTGTATCAACGAGCACTGGCCATACGCCGAGCGCATCTGGGAGAGTATCACCCTGCGGTCGCCCTCTGTCTGAACAATTTGGTGAACCTCTATCAGGCTGAGGGACTTTCCGAGATGGCAGACCGGGCCTACCGAGATGCATTCGCGAGCAGCCAGGGGGCGGAGGAGCCGGCCGAAGGGCTTATGGGTAGCATTCTTGGAAACTGGGCTCTGCTCACGCACGAGCGGGGGCTGCTGGATGAGGCACGACTGAGGTACGAACAGGCGCTGGTGATTCAGCAACAGACGCTGGGAAAGAGTCATCCCATGGTAGCGGTATTGCTCGATCGCTACGCGTCGCTTCTCCGGGATCTTGGCCAGCAGTCGCATGCGGGACTCATGGCGACGAGAGCCACGACAATTCGTACGCGGGAACGCAAATAGATAAGTCTCGATTGATCGGTCTCCACGATTTCTGGAGAACAGAGGAGACGATATGAGAATATCCGAGCAGTGTTTCGCCGCACCCATCCGCATGTCAGACGGCCTATTCATGTGCGCCATTGCGCTTATGGCGATCGTATGGGCTGGGGGTTGTGGAGGTGTGTTTACAGAAATTCCTGAATTGGATACGGCTGATGGACGGATATTCGCCCAACGGTGCGGGGCCTGTCACGGCAAGCCGTTTGGAGATCATGGAGTCACGCATGGGGTGCCGGATGCTCGGTTCAGAACCATGGTGGAATGGCAAGAGGAGTTGGCCAGAATGGAAAGCCTCATGCGCGAAAAAGGGATTCCGCCGCTAACCGACGCTGAGCGTGAGGCGATCACCAGGTATTTGAGCCGCCATGCAAAGTCATAGGGAAACGGGTTGATGCGCAGGAGTCCTCTAAAAGGTTCGGCCGCTGAGATAGAAGACGCAAGTTGGCACCGGGAGGAAGGACGGCAGATGCCCGTTGCTGTTCAGACGGCCGAAGCTCTGATTTCTCTTCCTGGTGACCGACATCACATCACGCACCGACCGGCCGCGCGTGACTCCAGCAACGGTCCCAGTTCAGTGGTAGCATTCCATAGCCTCTTCATTGTGGTCGGACATTCTTGCCGAGTACGATGGGGCTGTGCCAGGAGAGCCTTTGGCTGTACACATTGAGTCTATTATTGAGGCAGAGGGTTCGGTTGAGGCGACGAAGGGGCACGTGTAAGGCTTTGCTCGGCTTGTTGGAGCAGAGAGACCAACCGCTTTTGTGCATCACGTGCGAGGTCGTGTGCCCGTAACAGTTGCGCAATGGGATTCCCCAGTCGCCGTTCAGAGGGAGGGACGAGCTGAGGAGTCATTGCCGGTGTCGGCGAACGCCCCTTCAGTGGATTGTAGAGCGGATCGCCGAACAAGACCATTCGCCAGCTGATGGTGCGGCTCGTGAGATAGTACACTTCGACGAGGGAGTATTTCCCCGATAACAACAGAGTGGTAAAGCGTACCGGCTCCGGGAACGCGTCGAGGTAGGGCTCGCCGACTGATCCGAGCGTGGCTGTGATCCCGTGTTCCAGCGCATTCTTGCACCAACCGCGCTCACCGCGGTCATGCACCGTAACTGCTTCGGCCGAGGCCATGTGATAGCCGATCGCTCCGGGGTTGAACGAAAACACGTTCTCATACGCTCGTAGCTTGTACCAGCCGATATAGAGCGCCACGTTGGGCACCGCTGCCAATGTTGGTTCTGCTTCGTCCAGGATCACTCGATAAGCAGTATTCGCTTTCGCGAGGGCAGCGGCTTCCCGCAAACTGTGGTCGTAGAGGCCATAGGTATTGGTTGCGCCGTTCGGTTGCAGCCCGCGTGCATCGAAATAGATGGTGCCCTCCCAACCCATTCGTTCGGCATGCAGGGCTTTGTCGACGAGGCCTTTAGCCAGCTCGGCAGTCGGGGCATCGAGTCGACTGATCATGAGGAGAGGGATTTGATCGTGGGATGCGGAATGGTCTTGAGAAAGCGGGTTATCCCAGCGCCAGGCGACGGGATAGAGATCCCGGTCCCACCAAAGCAGGCTCAATTCGCTGTCGAGACTGGCATCGGCATAGGTGTAGGTGAGCCGATCAATCTCTGCGCTGGCGAGTTCCAACACCCCTCGCAGGCCAAAGAGCCGTTCTGCCCAGCGGTAGATCAACGTCCGCTCAGAAGCGATGGGCTGACGGGCAAGCCCTGCCCACAGAGGACCGGAGCGTTCCAGCAACGACCGCCAGACCGCCGCTTGGGGCGTGTCAGCTGGACCGGCAGATTGTTCTGAATCGGCTTTCTTCTGAAGGAGGATGCCCCAACCGCCGTACTGCTGGGTCAGGTGAACCAGCTCCTGAGTCCGTGGATCAGAATCGACGCCGCTTCGCTGTCGTATCTGCTCGAGTGTGGATCGCCAGGCATGGTCGACACGTGACAAGAGCGCCGCCGTTCTGGCCGTTTCGAGAATGTCTTGCGCGGGAATCGGCTGGGTGTCCGGCGGCTTCAGCGCTCCAGGAACCAGCTTCCTAAACTGCTCTTCCAATCGCTCCAATGTCGTCCGGCTTGTCTTCACCATCTGTTGTGCATCTGTGAGCCAACGGCGTTCATCCGCTGAAAGTTGCGGAGCGGCTACCCGCAAGGGGATGCCGTAGGTCGTGACAATAACGCGAACTGATGAAGACAACTTCCTCTCCTCCAGCGTGCGTCGAACCGGCGTGACGACGAGATCCTCGTACTCCTGACGAGAAATGGTGTCACGAAACGGCAGGGTGAGCATAATAATGTGGTCTGAGGGAATGTTGCGCTGAGTGGCATAGTGCCGCGTCACGGCGATGCTGTCGGGGTTCGCGGCATTGGCCAAGATAGCGACATGCTGCGGACGGAGCTCGGCTTGGGCAAGAGAGAGCTGACCGACCGTGGCCAGAAGGCACGGAAGAATGAATCTGCGAAACGAGCGGGTCATCGAATACCACACTCTACCGCATGTTCGATCAAGAACGGAAGAATGGCGATGAGCAGTAGGCGCGGGTGAGGCTCTGGTTTGTACAAGTCCAGCCGACGATACGGTGTTAAACGCCAGTCGCAATCGGGCCACGCATGACGATCGTTAAGCAGTCATGGTTCTTCGCCGACACACGAAGCCGATCAGTCCGACTAGACTACTTCCGAACAGCCAGGCTGCCGTGGGGAGCGGCACGACATTGATCGGCCCGAGACTGACGAGGCGGAAACCGAGGCTGCTGCCTTGCGTCAAAGGGTTGTGCACGCTGCTGGATGTGGAACGCAGTGTGTGTTCTTCTAGCCACAAGGATCCACCACGAATGATGCGGTTCGAGCCGGATGGGGTCTCCGTCCATTCGTAAATGTTGCCGCCTTGATCGGAGGTCCCGTAAGGACTCGCGCTTTCCGGACCGGCGCTGCCGACGGTGGTGACATGGCCCAGCGTGCCGGTGTCGTCCCAGTTGGCGCCGAAGTTGTAGTTGGCGACGTTCGCGCCGGGATTGGCAATGTCGCCGGTTGGCGTGGCGACGGCGACAGTGGGGACACTGTCGCTGCTGGTCGGATAGAGAAAATAGTTCCCGGTCGGGCCGTCGTTTTTGTGGTATGCGGCTTTGTACCACTCGTCTTCGGTGGGGAGGGCGACCCAGTTTGTTCTATGGTGCGGGTCTGCTCCATGGATTCCTTGGGAGGCGATCGTGTCGGTTCCGTTGAAGACATAGAAGCCGTTCTCCGTGTCGCCGGTCATCGCCCAATTGGCGAATCGTGCCGCATCGTGGAATGTCACGTAGTTGACCGGCTTGTCGCCGTAATTGGGTTTGGCGGAATATTTGGTCCCATCTGAAGCCGTCGGAGTCAAGTCGATACCGCCTTTGACGACGGCGAAGCCAGTGGAATTCGACATGCTGGGGTTATACACATCATGCGGGTTGCTGCCGGTCGGATCGACTGCATTTAAAAACGAGGCGTACTGCGCGTTCGTCACCTCGGTATTAGTGATGTGGTACGTATACCCGACAGCGCCTCTTCCGGTCCGGGCGTCGGGAAGATTCCCGGTGTTGCTGATCACTACCGTATCAAGCTCAAGAGCTTCTGTTTCAACGGATAGCATCAGGCATGATGCCCCGGCAAATACCGCAGCCACAGTGATCCACGGAGTCACTTGCATAGCGCTACCTCTGGGTTACGGCCCGTCGCCGCGACAGTGCTGCAAGTCCGGTCACTCCGCTACCAAACAGCCAAGCGGCGGCGGGGAGCGGCACAGGCGTCACGAAAGAAAAGGTGCCCATGGGCTGGCCGATATCGGAGGTGGTGAAGAAGGCCGAGGCGACTTCAGGGCTCCACTTCAACGTGCCGGACAAGGAGAGCGAAAAAGGATTGCTTGAGACGGTCACGTTGGTGAGGTCCCAACCCGGAATTGAGAACCCATAGTTGTTGACGAGGTACCATCCAGAGCCGCCTGCCGCATTGCCGACGCGCGTCGCATCGTACTTCAATGCATAATCGCCCGATGCAAGGAAACCGGGGAAGTTACCCATAAACCGCATGTCGCCCCCTAATCCGATCTGGCCGCTGGCCGTGCCGGTGAGGTTACTTGGATCGTAGCTGAAGTTCGTCGCTTGGATAGCTCGACCGGCAGGATTGGTGACGGTCGCGCCGGTGACGTCATATGCCAAGCCGGTGGCCGGAATCTCCCCAGTGCCCTGTACGAGATCCGCAACGCCCGGCGTGTTGATCTGCGTGGCAGTCAGTGACGCCGACGCCGGGGCATTCCAGAATTCCTCCAGGTACAGGGAGGGAGGCGTCCCGCTCGGGTTCGAGATCATCTGAGCCAGTGCATCACGGTTCAGATTCATCGTGAACGTGCCGCTGGTGATGGAAGCGGCTTGCGTGAACGCGGGGACGAAGGTCGTCAGCATGGCAAGGACGACTACCCAAATGCATTTCTCCGAGCTCATGTTTCCTCCATAGTTGATAGCGTGTTGATTGTCACGGCTCTAAGAACTTCTTCTGCGGCGCGCCGCCCAACCGGCCGACCGCCGGAATTTCCATTAGTTGATCGCCGGGCATGATCATGCGCGGTGCACCAGGTCCGTTCGGAATGAACAACTGTGGATGATCGAACGGCGCCTGTTGAAAGCGCACACGTTCGTCGGTGAGCGAAAGAAGAAAGGCCAGGAGCGCGGCCTTTTCCTCGTCTGTGAGCCCCAAGATCGACATGAGCTCGATTTGTGTGCCGTCGAGGGTGACCATGCCTTCGTGAGCATCGCCGGCCCGGTTGTAGAATTCGATGACAGCAGGCAGATCGGCTTGGCCCCCGTTGTGAAAATAGGGCGCTGTGAGCTCCACATTCCGCAACCCAGGCACTTTGAAGGCTCCATCCACGACAATCGGTTCCGGTGGAGGGGGGCTCAGACGTTTGACAGTGGAAAGCCAATTCCCGAGACCATCCTTTGTCCCAAGGCTCAAATCTTGAAGCGTTGCCAGCACACCGATGTTGTTGAAGCCGCGGTCCATGGCCTGGGCATCGCGGATGCGGGTGGGACTGGCCCGCACTTGACGAACCGAGGCACCAGTGAGTTCGGCTCCTTCGTGACAGGTGATACATTGGCCACGGGCCTGGCTGCGAAAGAGGTCCACACCCAAGATGGCCTGAGAACTAATGGCATTCGGATTACCGTCCATAAACTGATCGTAGGGTGAATTGTCGGCAACGAGCGTGGCTTCATACAGCTGAATGGCCAACCCGAAGAACAGAGAGAAATTGTATTGCATCAGCGAGTAGTTGTTCGGTCCTGCCGATCCGGAGGGCGGGTCGATCACGGTTGGAGTTCCGTCAGTGCCAATCCGAATGAGTTTGGGTGAGTCCCACCACTGGCGATGAAACGCCGCTTGAATCAGTTCCGGGTATCCTATGGTGCTCAAGCCTTTCTGGGGCCACCGGCTTAAGGAACCGAGCATGCTGTCTTCCGGATGCACAAGCTGGAGCGCCAGCGGACGAAGGTTGGAGGCCGGCTGGCCGGGAATCTGGTAGCGGGCGAACTTCTTGCCGATGTCCCGCATCGTCCGGCCGCGGGCAGACATTTCATCCCCGCTCACCGGCGGGACGACCGCTTGCGATGCAAGGCTGGCATCTTCCAGTCGAACCTGAACGGCAACTGGACTATTGGGGTTGTCCGCCCGGAAGACACGGGCGTTCGGATCTCGATCACCCATCTCGTTCACGCCATTAAAGACATTGTCCGCACGCCCATCCCAGAACTGGCGGTGATTAAATACCGCGTTGATGACGGTCGGAGTATTGCGCGGCTCGACCCGGCGCACGTTCGTCGACCCCACCCGAAATCCATCCGGGTCCGGCTCCGGGTGTGTGAGATCAGCCGGGCCGTTTCCGACGCCGAGGAACATGGAGTTGCGGATACCCTGTGAGGACATGACGTCATTGGAGAGGGGAAAGAAGGGGAAATCCGAACCCGTCACCTGTCCCATCGGACCGAGGTTCCGATGGAACGTCGTGTCGGGATTCGGCGCGCCGGTTTGTGTGATGCGCTTCAGGCCTGGCGAGAGCTGATTCTTGGAGCGAGTATCTGCCATACCGGAACTGAAGTGGCAGCTCGCGCAAGCCGTTGCGCCGTCGCTGCCGACCTGCATATCCCAGAACAGCGCTTTGCCAATCCGGATGGCGGCCTGTCGATCTTTCACGAAGTCGGCCAGGTTCGTCGGCTCCGGCACCGGCACGGTTTTGAGCGACGGTGGGCGGGGTGGATCGGTTGGACTGTTCACCTGGGCGAGTGCGTCGGTTGTGACTGTGAGGCCGAGCCCTATCGTGGCGACAGCGAGCAAACGAATGCTAGATCGGTTCATACCGAGTGTCCTTTCCCTCTCCACCTCCGTACCAGGGAGCCGAGGCTGACGAGTCCGCTTCCGAACAGCCAGGCCGCGGTGGGGAGAGGAACGGGCGTGAGTTGAAAATTCCCTCCGAGGAAGGCGGCGCCGTCTGTGCCCGGATCCGTCTGGCCCGGGAATCCGAAGCCGCTGCCGACAGAAGAATACCGGACATCGATCACTGTAACGCGAGGATCGACGAGGCCGTTCCCGCCGAAGAGGGACGTGGCCAAGTCCCCATCCAGATGTGATCCGATGATATATTCGATCCCTGGCGCAAGGACGGTGCTGGGCACTGGTGCAAATCGGAAATATCCGTCCAATGCGGCGTCGGTTCCGGCGGCAATTGTGGTCTGGACGAGCGGCGAGCCGCCTGAAGCGAGCCAGAGCCCGATTTGAGCAGGGCCGGCAAGGCCGTCCTGGCTTGAATCATAGACCCCGAGCGCTTCGAGCGAGGTCGGCGCTGTGACGGAGAATTTCCACCCGAGGGTCCAAGCCGAACTGTCGTATTCGAAATCAATCAGAGCGAGATCGATGGCGGCAGCCATCGTCGACGAAGGTCGGCCGATCAAACTGAGGACGATGGCCATTACCAGGAAAATTGCGATGCGCTGTACGCTCATAGGCGCTCCGGTGTTGCTGAGAGGACGGTTGAATGCAGACAAGGATCGAGTCGAGCAGGCCTAAAACCCTACAGAGTGGCTCACTCTGACTCTTATCTATCCTGGGGGAGACTCTAGCCTGACACGAGTCTCCCCCCCCAGTTCCTATCTCGGCATGCATGGTTGCCAAATAGGAATGCAGCTATGCCTTCTGTGAGGCTATGTCGACAGTTTTCGCCTGGCGAGCCCTGCCAGGCCGATCAGTCCGGTGCCGAACAAGTAGATGGCTGCGGGAACCGGAACTGGCGATGTCGACAAGCTTGCAGAAAATTCATGTAATCCGGTCTGGCCAAGAGCGAACGACGGGTTTCCTCCATAGTTGAGAGTATAGAAGCCCGGTGTTAAGACCCACGACTTCGATACAAAATCCTGCCCGGTTCCGCTGTCGGTGCCGTTGGGCCCACCGATGTTAGCCAGATGGTCGATATACGTCAGGCTGGTGGCCCAGCTGATGGCACCCGTGTTGTTCCAGGTGTGATTTGTCGCATCGGAGTTCACGTCCTCTACTCCGGAAAACAGACTGAACGCAGGAAAGAGCTGGCTTGTACCATTATGTCCCCGCTCCAGTTCCAGCGTGAGAATCGTCGGACCACTGAGGCCGGTCAGGTCGAGCGTGGTCCAGCTCGATGTATGGGTCCAGCCTTTCCCGCCAACCGGGTTTCCCGGTTCTGCCCAACTCTTGGCACCCACGCTTGCGTGGTAGTGCGCAAGGTCAAGGTCACCCATGACGACTTCCCACTCATAGGTGAGCCCAGATTGATGACCAGCGGGATTCGGCGTGACTGTCGACGCGTGAGACGGAACAGCTCCGGCCAGCCAAAGTCCTACTGCCGCGGTCACGCATATGGCACGTTTTCGCATGGCGACAGGTTTCATACAGACACTCCTTGCAAAAAGGTGAGCGGTAAAAATGTGTGAGAGACAAGCTCATACTGAGGGGGTATACCAGGGCCATGCTCGACGCTCTACTGATCGCAGCTAGTGCTTGCTACAGAAGTGATGAAAAACTATTCCCGGTGCCACGAAGCAGGTTCCGAAAAGAGAAAATATTCCAGCCCCGAATGTTGCGGAATTTAATTGGATATCTGTTGGGCATCAATGGATCGTCAAGACGCTGGACAGGCTCAGTGCCAAGTAAACTCAGGCGTCGAAGAAACTGAGGAGGGATTGCTGTTGGAGCGGAGAGCAATTCAGGTTCAGCCTGAACCGACTCTCCGCTCCGTCCGCAGGAGGGAATCGGTCGGTTATCATAATACGACCGCGTTGCTAGACCTAGGCCGACTGCCGTCGCCTGGCGAGTTCCACAAGACCGATCAGTCCGCTACCGAAGAGCCATATGGCAGCAGGGACCGGTACTGGTGAGGTTGTCAGTGTTGCTGTGAATGCGTGCGTGCCGGTCTGGCCGAGAGCGAATGAGGGGTTCCCTCCGTAGTTGAGGGTATAAAGACCAGGGGTCAACACCCATTGCCATGAAACGGCATCTGACCCTGTTCCGCTATCAGTCCCGTTAGGTCCTCCGGCATTGGCCAGGTGATCGATATGCGAGAGATTCGTCGCCCAGCTGATGTTGCCCAGGTTGTTCCAGGTGTGATTCGCCGTGTCGGCGTTCACGTCTTCCACACCGGAAAATACACTAAATGCGGGGAATAGGGACCCTGTAGCGCCTCGACTTAAGGTGAAACTGAAGAGCGTGGGGCCGCTTGTACCGGTGAGATCCAAGAGGGTCCAGTCGGAGGTGTGGGTCCAGCCTTTCGCACTGGCTGGGTTTCCTGGTTCCGCCCAACTCTTGGCGCCGACTGAGCCGGTATAGGTGGCGGAGTCGCTGCTACCCATGGCCACTTCCCACTCATAGGTCAGTCCGGATTGATGACCGGCCGGATTCGGAGTTACCGTCGAGGCGTGAGACGGTACTGCTCCGGCAAGCCACAGTCCTATCGCGGCGAGGGTCAAACAAGAAGACCGCTTTCTCATAATCAGTGACTTCATATAATCACTCCTTGCGTAGAGGTGATGGTTAAGCAACTGGTGAGGGAAGGTCCCTCCTGATAGGAGTTGGTACCAGATCAACCCCGACTGATCTACCGATCCATTCCTGTGCATGCTACAGACGTGATGAAATCATCTCGTCGAGATGACGAAGCGTTTCTTGCTGCGGTACGGTATGTGATCTACCAATTCGATATTCCTCAGTGCGCCCCGAAGACTCCTTCGAGGAATCCAGGAAGTGGTGGACCACCGGCTGCACCTGTCATTGGAATTTCCAGTAAGTCATCCTTCGCGAAGCCATCTTTACCGCGCTCGACTTGATGCTGATTCCCTACATGGCCGTTGGGGACGAACAATTGCGGGTGATCGAACGGCGCTGCGGCGATCCGCACTCGCTCGTCTGTGAGAGTTTCAAGCCAGGCCACTACGGCATCAGCCTCGTCAGGATTCATGTTGGCGACCCCAAGCGGCTCGATCGGCGTACCATCTCGTTGCGTGATCGGTGCGACGTTTCCTCCGCGGCTGTAGAACAGTACCGCCTCGCGCAGCGAATGGGTATCTCCGTTGTGAAAGTAGGGAGCAGTCAACGCGACGTTCCGCAGCGAGGGCACTTTGAACGCGCCTTCGAGGCCGAATCCCTTTGTCACCGCCGCGCCGTCGAAGCTCGCCGGCGGCGAGTCGGGGAAGAGGCGCTTGCTGTGCGAGAGTGGGCCGAACGCATCGCTCGCGCCCACGCCTAAGTCATCCTCAGTGGGCCGTACACCGATATTGTTAAAACCCTTGTCGATGACGTTGCCGTCGCGGTTTCGCACCGGACCATTGGCGGCCAAGCCAATGCGCCGGACCGAGGCGTCGGTGAGTTCGGCACTTTCATGACAGTTGCTGCAACGTAGATTATTGGGACCTCGAGTCCGGTCGTTGAACAAGTGGGCGCCGAAGAGCGCAAAGCGGGTAATGTGACTGGGATTGCTGTTGCTCCAAGGATTGAGCGCTGGATCGGACGCGTTTGGATGTTGGCGTCGGAAACGGTCCCAAGGCGTGTCATCGGAAACCAGCGTGGCCTCATACATCTGGACGGACAGCCCGAAGAAGAGCGCGAAGTTGTATTCAATCAACGTATATTCCTCGATCGCTCGATTTCTGTCGGGGCGATCGACGATCGACACGGTCCCGTCCTCGGCCACCTGAATGAATTGGCCGCTTTTCCAATACTTCTCCTGAAAGGTCTCACGGATCATCTCGTTATACGATTTCACGCGGAGACCTCGCTCGGGGTATCGGCTGAGCGGCCCCAAGACGCTGTCTGATGGATCAACCAGTTGTTGTTGAAGTGGATGCGAACCGTGGACGCGCTTGCCGAGTTGTCGGCTGCGCTTGCCTTTGCGAAGATCGCGCGCGATGTCTTGCGCGGTGCGTCCAGGGGAAGCCATCTCGATCTCGCTCACGATCGGCCCCACCGCCTGCGACGCGAGACTGGAGTTCACCAGCGCCACCTGGACCTCGACGAGGTTACCGCCTATCGACGCCATCACACGAGCTTCCGGATCCCGGGCACCCAGAGGATTTACGCCGTTGAAGGTATTCTCGGCGCGGCCGTCCCAGAATTGGCGGTGATAGAACACGGCGTTGATCACGGAAGGAGTGTTTCTCGGTTCGACTCGACGAGTTTTGAGTCGGCCGACCTGGTAACCCAGCAGGTCTGGGCCCCGGTCGAGATACGGGACGCCTTGGGAACTCACGACATCATTACTATCGGAACCTTGGTCAAGCGCGCCTCGCTGTCCGGCAATCACAAGGCGAGTGAGCGGGAACTCCGAGCCGGTCAGTTGGTAGTTCGGCCCGCCCACTCTGAAATTCAGGTCCTGTTGCGGCACATGTTTGAGGCCAGGTGAAAGCTGATTTTTTGAGCGCGGGTCCGCGCCGGCGCGAAAGTGGCAGCTGGCGCAGGCCTGAATCCCATCGCTTCCGATCTGCATGTCCCAGAAGAACGCCTTGCCTAAGGCGATCGCCGCCTGCCTATCCTTCACATACTCCGCCAGGTCCTGGTCGCTGGGACCGGGAATCGGCACCGTGCGCAGATCGCTCGGCAGATTCGCGAGGTCGCTCGCCGACGGTGGGTTCAGGACACGAGGAATCGTGCCGTCACCGGTCAATGCGTAAAGAGTGGATGTACACAGAATGGACACGATGCCAAGACTGATTGATAGTGGTGTGCCTGTCATAAATCCCCCAGCGTTTTCAGCCTCCTGAAACCTGTGCAAGGAGCTTTACTGTCGTCGGTATCACTGCGCGCAGGACGAAAAACGAATGAAGGTTACTGCTTCACCCCGTTGGCCGTGCCGAGAGCGCCAAACGTGTTTTCCCAGCGGCCGACGAAGGATTTCTTGTTGCGATGGAGTTGCAGGTCAAAAGCGGAGACGAACGGTCGCCCGAATGGGGTGAAATCCATCGTCAACCGAGCGGAGCAGTCTTCCTTCACGGTCGCTTCACCCCTGAATTGTAGTCCGGTCAAGGGATGTCCCTGTTCGTCCTTCAACGAAAAGTCACAGATGCCTTCGACCTTTCCGCTTTCCACCGAGAATTTACAGACACCGGTATGCGGATTCTTCAGGACTTCGTTTTGGTAGGAGACCCAGTTCCCTCGGAGGTCACGTTTCTGGCAACGGCCTTCTTCCTCGAAGAACGCGTGGACCTGGCTGCAGAGGATGAGCGACACAACGGTGGTGGGAAATATCATGCGTTTCATGACACGACTCCTCTTTAAAAGTGGTTCAGTGACTATTCCTTGAGGAGAAGAGTGTTATCAGGACTTGGAAAGCTTTCGCGAGCGATGGCTGCTGTCGGATGCAACAGATGCGACGGAAAATGGCTAGGGCCTTCGGGTGATCAGGAGTAAAATGCGTACAATAGTAGTGCGGGTAGGTGTCCTGCTCACGATGCAATCGGCGCGGCTGGTCTGTGGGCCGTAGGCAAGGTGCCCCCGTGAAAGGGCTTGAGACTCGAGTAGACCTATGAGTCCAGCACCTTAAACACGGGTTGGCGGGGAGTCGTCTTGCGACGACGGGCTCGGTGATGTCTGTTGGGACTCCGGTTTTCCATAATTGTCGGATCGATCAGCTCACCACACGTCAGGCAGCGCCAGGCACGTATGTCATCGGGTTTTCCACCTTGTATGACATCCACTGGATCGAGTGGATCGATCGGGTACATGAGACCCTGGCAGCGCCGACAGGTTACCCGATCTATGCTTTGGCCTCACGATAGACCGTGCGTTTGTACACGCGGTTCTCGACAGCCCGGCTGGAGGAAGGGGCCGGCTCTGTGTCTGGAAAATTGAGTGCTGCTGCCGCACTGAGTTCCGACTGGAGTAGGCGACCGATATACGTCAACTCGACAGGCTTGATGGGAAGGTGAAGATGGCGAAGGGAGCCGTCATTCGGGAGGTCTGTCTGGTCTCGGCTGGTCGGACCTCCCATAGTGATGATCGGTACATGAGGAGAAGTGGTCTTGATCCCATGGAACAATCTCTGTAGGGCGAGTCTGGTGACCGGCTCGGAAGCACTGAATCCGATAAAGACGGCCTGCGGAGAGAGGTCACGACACTCCTTGATGGCCGTTTCCATCGAACGGATCAGCACCGCCTGGTAGCCATGTGCCGCGAGCCAATCGGCAAGCTTGATTCCATACTCCAGATCGGAGTCCACGATCATGACGCAAGGTCGCTTCTTGGTCGATGGGGTCTTCATTAGTCGTTCTCCTATTGGCTTCACCATCCCCACTACATTCCGTAAGGTATCGACATGCCGGAGCGAAGAGGGTTTCAACGCCGCTCATACCTTGTTTTGCGTGGGCTTGTGCCTGGCACGAACGGTATGAAACCATAGGACGCTCAGGATAGGCTACCGAACGGCGCTGATCACTGCACCAGATATGATGGAAATTTCTATCGAGAAGGGTGGAACGGTCTTGAGACTTTCAATGGTGTCAAATAAGCATCAAAGCGAATGATGAGATCCAGTTTCAGCAAGGCTATTCAACTGCTGTTGACCTCGAAAATGTCGTCACATCTGTAGCGCGTTGAGCGGTATCTCGTAGCCGTTAGGTCGGTGCGGCGAGTATGCTCGGCGATGAGGGTGGTGGAGATCTATCGGCAGATGCAGTCCTATCGAGACTGTGCCTAACCGCTGAAAGTGGTGGAGGTGAACAAGGTGGTCACAAGTATGGAATTCGTGAGTCGGGGTTTGGTTGTAGGAAACGTGAGATACTGGAGCTGATTCGTTCGGTGGTCCTGGCGATCGGCTTCCTTGTGATGGCTCCGTTCCTCGGTGTCGCGGAGGCTTTCTCTCACGATGCTCGGTATGAAGAAGATCTGTCGGACGAGTGGTAGTGTCTGGCGCGCTCCCCAGGAGTACGAAACCCGCTGGGGGCATCACGGTCATCCAACGGGTTTTGTCGGAAGGCCACGGGGGCGAACTGTCTTGCCGTAGCCCCATACGCCGGTTTGCAATTCTGCCAGGGAACGTATCCATCGCTAACCCATCACACGAAAGATTTCCTTGCCCGTCTAACAATAAGGCCGGCCAATCCCGTACCAAACAGAAGCACTGCACCGGGCAAGGGCACAGCGGCGAGTTGCGCAGTCCCATTCAGAGTAAACTGCACAGTGAAATTATTCGGCAGTCCCGGCACTCCACTCAAGCCGTGTGACCAGGTCAAGCCGGTGAAGGCGTTCGTGAGGGTATTGAATGTCCCGATGGCGTTCCCACCGAGGTTTGCATTCAACCCACCGACAGGAATCAACGGTCCAGTGAGCGTGGCGAACAAGGTGCTGAGGTCGGCCGTGATGGTGGTCCCGCTCGTGCGGCTGCTCGGGAAGGGATTCGGTCCACTGGTGAACAGCGAAAACGTATATGGACCGACGGGAAGAGGCGCGATGATGTTCGGCAGGGGCTGATATTTTCCCATAACGATCTGCCCGTTCCGCGTGAAGGTGTTGGAGAGCACCGTCGTGCTGCCGTTTTTTACCGTGATCGAACCACCTGTGAAATCAAGTTCGGTCACGGTCAGCGCCTCGGCTGGAGACCATGCTCCCCAGAGGATTGTGAACAGTGCGAGGGCAATCGTGAACGATGCGGAGCCCTCTCGAAAGCATCTCTTTCTCATCGTGTCGTATCCTTTCTTGCCGAGACCTGTGCGTCGGCCGTCGCTCTGTCTCCTGATGATATGCTGCGTGCTCGTGTGTGTATGGGATGGATCACACGATCGCCACAGCAGCCGATGAACGCGGTGAGGATATCCGACTCGTCCTACGGCTACTACTTAACGGTACCGATGACTGCAACACATGTGACGAAAACGAAGGGCGTGAGAAGGAGTCTGATTGATCGAACGAGCGATATCTCGGCCGGTACCCGGGTCATGGGTTACCGCAGCAGCAGGTCGAACGCAACTCGCTCTATGAAATGTTTGCGGTAGGTTTCCGCCTTGCGCACCTGACGGCTTTCCATCGGGTTGTAATCGTCGGTGATGACGAAGCCCTCCGCAGCCATAAACTGATGTTCATGGTTCACAAGCCATTGAACGCGTAGATCATCGAATGATGGTCCGATGGCAAGCGGATGTTCCGAGGCCAGGAAGATGAAATCGGTAAAGTCGGCCTGGTCGGTGACGAATGCCTTGAGGTGAGGAAACACCGTCTTGATGGTTCGATAGACGGCCGCGACTGCTTCCGAGCCCTCTCCTGTTCTAAATCCCACATAGTTGAGCGCGAGAATTCCATGCTCGTTTAAGAGACCACGCAGTTCGCGCATCATCTCTTGCGTGAGCAGGTGGGTCGGCTCGGCGCCTCCCGTAAAGCAATCATGAATGATGAGGTCGTAGCGACCGGGAAGTTGCTTGATCTCATGCCGTGCATCGCCAACGAGGAACAACCCCGTCGGCTCGAAATGAAACCACCGGCGTGCACCTTCGGCGACCGCCGGATCGATCTCGATCGTGTCCGTGACGATCCCCTTCGTTTCCAAGTCACGTGCGACATGGCCGCCGCCAAGTCCGATCAACAGTGCGCGGGTCGCTGTTCGATGAACGGTCGGCAACAGGCCGATGATTTCCTGGTAGCCAAGTAAACTGCGATTCTGATTCAGATCAACGGCGCTGAGAACTGATGCATCGGACAGCATGAGACGATAGCCGTGCCGGTTGTCGTCCACGACACGGACCCATCCGTAGAGGCTTTCTGTTTCGGATCGGATCGTGAATCCCTCCACGTTCGTAGCGGGTACCGTGCCACCCGCAGCGGCACCGATACCGACCGTCGCTGCAAGGACGGGGAGTACGATGAGCAACCGCGATGGAGAAGTCATGGATCTCTCGTGCCATGCGACGGCGAGGGCCGAGGCACCAAGCGAGAGGCTGAGAGCAGAGATGATCGCTTTGGTCCCGAACTCCGGTAAAAGATAAAACCCCAAGAGAAGCGTGCCAGCGACACTTCCGACGGTGCTGACGGCATAGACGGAGCCGGCGATTGTTCCAACTCCGCCCAGGTCGTGAGTCGTCCGTTTGATGACATAGGGCCCTACCATGGCGAGCGCGGTCAACGGCAACAGAAACAAGATGAGTGCGCTGATGAAGGCACCGACACGAAGGCCGAGGTGGTCGGTCATGCGAAGGACCGGTCCGTTCAGAAACGGAATGAGGATGGTCGTGAAGGCAGAGAAGGCGATGATGTGCGACAGCCGGAGACTCGATACTCGATCGGCCAAGTACCCCCCGAGAAAGTATCCGGCTGCCAGCGCAATGAGGGTGACGGCGATGAGAGAGGACCAGACATACAGGCTCACGCCATAGAACGGTCCGATGAGCCTGGTGCCGAGGAGTTCCAAAATCATCACGGCGGCACCGGTGACCATGACGATGGCGTAGAGGAGGCGAGGACTGGCGGGAGTTCTGGTTGACACTGCTTGGTTCATGACATCTCATGTGGGTGAAGAATAAATGAACAGGGGAGCTGACGGGCCGTGCCCGCCAACTCCCCCTTCGATCGGACTCGGCAGTCAGCCGAGTCCTCGTCGCTACTTACCGGGATGCACGCCGCCGCGCGAGCGCGACGATACCGGCGATGCCGCTCCCAAATAACCAGGCGGCAGCCGGAATCGGTATAGGTGATACATTGAACTCAATGCCTAAGGTCCTTGCCAGCCGAAGGTTACTGTAGGCTGTGGCGTTGGCAGATCCAGCTGCCACCTGCTCTGCCGTACAGGATGCAGACACGGCCGTGCAATAGTTCCCACCCGTTGCAATGGCAGCGTTCAAGAGTGCAGCTGTATCATTGGCGTTCGCTCCCCCGACGACGAGGCTATAGATGCCGGGGCCGAGTGTATATGTGCCGGTCACCGTGTTGCCGGAGCCGTTGGAGCCGGACAGGCCTGTGTACTGCAGCGTATAGGCTTGTCCGGAATCATTCGCCATCGTGAAGTCCGCGTTGGAGCGATACTGTCCCCAGTGTTGGGTACTCAGCGTGCCACCATTGGCTGTAATCGCAGTATTGGCTGCGGCGAACGGCGACCAGCTGGCGAATCCGGTCTGTGCTCCGATGTAGGAGGCAGGAACGGTCGCCCCATCATGAACCGCATTGAGGGCTACGCCTTGAAAAAGGGAATATCCGGGATTCAAGACCCCGTTGCCGTTCGTGTTGTTACCGGTGAGGGTGAAATTGACGGTGGAGGTCTGGGCTAAGTTGAAGTAGAGGAATCGGTTGTCGTGGCTGTTTGCCCAGGTGGTCGAGTTCTGGCCGGCCAGCCATCCCGCGTTGCTGGATACCGTGCGGTTTGGATTGGCATTGATGATGCCGGTGCCGTTAGCCCCGGTGACTGGATCAATAATTGATGAATCGGAGAACAGTGATTGGCCATAGCTGACGTGCGCCGAGGCCTGCCCGACCGTTCCCGCAAGTCCGAAGACCGACAAGATCGCGGCGGTGAAAGAACGAAGTACGTGAGAGCGAGCACTCATAGTGCGTCCTCCTAATGAAAGGTGAGTGGCGCCCGGTCTGTGAAACGAGCGCCAGAGTTTACCGACCGTCATCGTGTGGAGGAGCGTAGCGAAATTGACGCAAGGTGGTCTACTGAAGCGTGCTACCTGTGCTACAGATGTGACGAAACCGCGCAAACCATTCTCTGCAGTGGCGGTAACTTTTGGCTGCCGTCACAGGTGAAACATGCCTGTGTCTGCAAGAGAGCACAAGGAACACGACTAGGTTTTCAGAATGCTCGTTCCAAGAACATACGAATATCCGGTTGACGAGAGCTGGTCTACAAGGATCGACGTTGGCGCAAAAACACGGCCAGTCCGGCCACTCCGCTGCCGAACAACCAGGCAGCTGCGAGAATCGGCACTGGTTGCGCATCAAGGTGCACCAACCCGCTTAGGAAAAATGAGGCTTGCCTCTCCTGTTTAGGGCCGTTGAATACCCGTTCCCAGGAGAGAAAGAATTCTTTGGTGTCGGAGTTGAAGAGGCCGGTCGCCGTTCCCCCGATATTCCACGAGCGATACATGTTCCCTCGCTCGATACCGAAGAACAACGAGGACAAGTCGACGCTGAGTGATGATCCTGAGATCACAGCGGTAGGAGCCGAGGCACCGCTGAACCCGGAGGTAAAGAGCGAGTAGGTTTTGCACGCCTTATCGAGGGACGGAACAATCTCTCCTATGGCCTGAAATTGTCCTATCTTCAACAGCCCGTCCAGACCGAGCAGTCGATCCATCATGGCGTGGTGCTTCCCCTCATAATTGACGGCTCCTCCGGTGATTTCCAGTTGCGTCACGTTCATCGCGTGAACCGGAGCTGACAGAGAGAAATAAATACTCAGCATCGCAAATGCGAGAGCGAACACCATTCGATTCATGGAACACATCCTTTCATGACCTGATCGAATTTTTTAATTAAGAGTCATACGCATTCGAGCAGGAAGAAAGCGTATCGGAAGCCCGAATGCGGCGTCCACTCGGATAGCCACGGATGCTACAGATGTGACGGAAAATGTCGCTGTCTCAAGCCCAAATGCGGTGGAAGTCTACCAACGGGAAACAACAGGTACTACAAGTGCAACAGGAATATGGTCCTAACCGATGTCTCTTTTATCGGCTCGATCGGCAGAGGCCTACGATCGGAACCGCAATTTTCCGTTGACCGGTGAAAGGCATGAGAAAGTCGGTCCATTGTTGTTGAGCTGCGAAATCCTCATCGATACCTGTACTCAGGTATTAGGCATGCGCAGATAGCCATTATTGCGGAGTGTTCTATTGCGATCGATTACGTCTGCGTCTAGTTCCATACTCGCCCTATGGATTACAAACATTCTGGAGAGCATGGACACATCAGGCGTCGAGAGGATGGAGGGGATGATAGGGAAGGACGGATGCTCATCTGTCTCCGGCCCTGTGGGGTCAAGATGTGGCAGGACACAGCGCAGAGGTCTGAGAATTATGGCCCCCTATACCGCTGTCATCTCGGTTCTGCTCATTCAATGGCTCCGCGAGGTACGCAGTGGACGTCATTGCTTCACCTCGATATCTGACTCCAACCAGGACGGCTCTTTCGCTGTTTGCGTAGAAGCATCGAAGGAATCTCTTCCCGCACCGGCATTTCTTGTCACATTTGTAGCATCCGGTGCCATGATCGGTAGACCAGGTTCGTATCTGGAGACTATAACCGTACCCATCATGAAGATTCTGAAATCATAGGGAGGGTCAAGTCGTTACTCACCTTCATACAAAGGAGTTTGCCATGAGACGTAGTCAGAAGCTGAAGACAGCCATTGCTGGCCTTGCTGCGGCAGGGGCACTCGTGTTGGGTGCGACGGCACAGGCGGTCACACTCGATGCGGGTATATTTGGTTCTAACCTCGGTGACCTTGGAACGGCCAGCAATCCGGTCGTGATCAATGTCAATAACCCACCGTCCGGTCTTTTCCTGGATACGATCAATTTTGATCTTGGGAGTTGGACGCACTTCAATATGACCTCGACAGCTCCAAACATTAACTTCTTCGGCGCACCGATTTTTGAGAACGTCAACGATACGGAGGTTGTGCCTGCAAGTCCCACCCATGCCAGCGTGGCCTTGGCCAACCTCGGTTTACCAAGAGATTATCATTTGCATCCGCAAGGTCAGAACTCCGGTGGTGGAACCTATCAGCTTAAGCTCTGGGGGTCAGCCAATGCACCGGTACCCATTCCCGCTGCTGCCTGGCTCTTCGGGAGCGGGGTAATCGGGTTAGCCGGACTCGCTCGGCGCAAAATGGCTGCTTCGGCGTAACACAATCGTTGGTCTGGCAGAACGGCGGCACTTCCGCCATTCTGCCCCGGCACTCCTGTGGGCGTGTCCACGAACAAAGTTGGAGGAGCACAGGAGGCCAAACGGTTGGGGAACCCCATGCGCTGGGTGTA
>NZ_JBUBKD010000033.1:0-95004 GCF_054902215.1 Nitrospira sp. CMX1
CGATGGATTGCACGAGATTGGCCGTGTCGATGACGGGAATCCCTCCGGCTTGGGATTTCGGCTCCGGACCAACGACGACCATCAGGGCCAAGCTGATCGTGATCACTGTTCGTTTCGTGCGAGACATGTCTTACTCATTTCGCGAGACGCTGTTGCGTAACCGCTCCAATGAGGCCCGTTGATAGAGGTCGCTCCCTGGCTGGGGATTCCCGGCAGGCAGCGCGCTCAGTAGGCGGGCCGCCCCGGTTCGCGGCCCACTCAAAGATCCGCCGGTTGAGGCCACGGCCAACGGGACCAATCGACTCAGACCGGACGTGACGCTGTGCACCAGCAGCATTCCACTTCTGGTGGCATCGCCGCCTGGGTTTCCCAACGAGAGTCCTCCGGCCAAACTTGCCCCCAGCGACGCGACATGGAGCAAGACGTAGGCGGCCGTGATGGAGAGGAACAGCAGGCCGACGACATCTGCCAGGATCGACGCTGCGGAGTAGGCACTCAGGACATGCAGACAGGCGTTCCGCAGCAGACTCGCAAGAAATGTGATGACTGCCATGATGAGGACATTGGTGAAGACGGCGACCAGCGCACTGGACAGCCAATTCTCCGCATAGCGCTGTGTCACGGGAAACATCGCGCAGAAGATGAACGCTGGCCCGACTGCGAGTAGCAGGGCGAGGCTCACTTTTGCGACGAGAAAGAGCCCCATGGCGACGAAGGCCATCACGATCGAAGCCGTGGCACAGATGGCTCCCGCGATGAAGAGCGAGAATTGCGGGACCAGTCCCGAACTCGCTTCAGTGAACAGGGTCTCCATGAGCGTCGTGAAGGGGTCTGCCATCTGATCGATCGTTCCTCCCATCGAGAGTACTCCACCAAAGGCGGACGCGAAGGCTTCTTGAATCCCGTCCAACCCTTCCTTCACAAGGCTCCGATACTGTGGCCCGTTCAACGTCAGCCCGGTGATGAGCGCCACACGGAACCAGCGCCAGACAAGGGCCGTGACCGGTTCCTGCACGTCGCCGCGCATGACTTGAAAGCCGGTCCTCATCACATAGATCGTCATCGCCGTCACGGCGACCGGCATGAGCACTCCGATAACGGCATCGCTGGAGGTCACGACATAGTGGTCCAATGCGTTGTTCACCGACTGTTCGATGTAGGTCGCCATCCCCATAGGTTGCTCTACGCGACTCCTCTTCCGTTCTCGTGCCGGAGACGTTTCCGCGCCGCAATGCGCTCATGAAACAGCGGCAGCCAGTCTGTGGGATCGTCGCCTACTTCGGCTCTGATCTGGTCCAGCAACGTCACGTTGTCGGTCGTGCCGGAGAGGACATTCAACAAATCCGTCATGCCGCCCAGGTCGAATTGCACGATCGCAGAGCTGTGGCCCTGCTTCACCAGAAACAGACGG
Organism: Nitrospira sp. CMX1; assembly: GCF_054902215.1. Classification (NCBI taxonomy): domain Bacteria; kingdom Pseudomonadati; phylum Nitrospirota; class Nitrospiria; order Nitrospirales; family Nitrospiraceae; genus Nitrospira; species Nitrospira sp. CMX1. Next base: position 1,412 of record NZ_JBUBKD010000033.1, read on the forward strand.
CTCGCTTCGCCGAGATTTTTGATGATGTGAAATTCCGCCTCCGTGACTTTGAACCCCTGGACATAGTCATCATGGTCGGCGCGAGGATTGGGCAAGAAGATCTGCGTCACGCTCTGTTCCACCATCGTTTTTCCAATCGGGTGTCGCAGCACGTCGGAGGGCGATTGCGTCACAAAGACGCCGAGGCCGGATTGTTTGCGGATGGTCTTTTGCTTGTTGAAGGCGAAGTCCGCGAACAGCGGGTCTTGCAGCGGCTTCCAGAATTCCTCCATGACATAGATGAAGGGCTCGCCCGTGATCAGCCGTTCGGTCAGATGGAGCAGATAGGCCATGATCGGCGTGCGCACTTCGGGATCGTCCAGAAAGTCCGTATAGTCGTAGCCAAATAATCGTGCGTCGCTGATCTCGTGGGTATCGTGTGGATTGTCGAAGGCCCAGCCCAGCGCGTGACCGCGGGTCCATCGCTTCAACCTGGCCCGCACACTCTGCTCGCCGGTGGCCGGGAGGTTCTGGCGGAGGAGGGACAGACCACGCAGGTCCGGTGAGACCGATTCACTCATCACGGTCCGCACGGCATGGCTGATCTCGCTCTGCTCCTTCGCGGTGAGCAATGGAATCTCGTCGCCGGGCTGCTTCAGGAGTTGGGCCACGAGCTGTTCACAGAATTGCCAGTTGTTGGGGTTCGGTTCGAGCTGCAGGGGATTGAAGCCGGTCGGCATGCCGCGTTTCAGGGACTGATAGGTCCCGCCCATCGCCCGGATGCCGATCTCCGCACCGCGATCTTTGTCGAAGACCACACAGCGGAGTCCCTGGTACTTCGTCGCGAAGGCCAAGAGGCTCAGTTCCAACGCGGTCTTGCCCACGCCGGTGCTGCCGCAGATAAAGGTGTTGCCGGGATACTTTTCATCGCGTGAATCCCGGTCCTCCGGGGACGCGTGAAAATTGAAATAGTAGGGCTGCCCGCTTGGCGTCTTGAACAGGGCGAGGGCTTCGCCCCAGGGATTCCCGGCTCGTTTGCCACGGGCGAAGTTGTGAAAGGGACTGAGGCAGACAAAGTTCCGGCTCGTGATGACGGCTTCGCGCGGCCGCAGACTCCAGTTGCCCGGGATCTGCGCGAACCAGGCACATTCGGGGATCACATCGACCCGCGCCATCTTGAATCCCGGCCCGTCCTGAAAGACGGCCCGGGCATCGGCGAGCGCCGTGCCCACCGATTCCATCGAGTTGCCGAAGATGGCGAGACTGTAATGGTACTGGCCCAGATCGATGAGTCCGCTCTGCAGATCGTCCGCGGCCTGGTCCATCTGTTCGATCTCACGTGTCGCTGCGTCTTCCGACGCGATCAAATGCCCTTTCTGGGTGGCGAGCGATTTGAGGGCTGCGCGCTTGTTGAGGCACGAAAAGCTCTGGGTCTCGATGTACTCGGCATCGCTATAGAGCAGACCGTTGTTCATGCCCGGCTCCGAGAACGGCGGATACTCCTGCATGTCGAGAAATCCTGCGAATTTCCGCTCACGCGGGTGCCAGATCTCCATCATCCCGGTCCGGTCGCCGAAGTGCAGGCGAGAAGAGGGGAGGTACGAGGCGAGCGGTGCCCGGCGCAGGGGGATTTCTTCCCACACGCCGTTGATGAGATAGCTCAGAAAGGCCAGCTGGTCGGAGTACACGATGTCCTGTTTCGTATAGGTGCCCAGGCGTGAGGGCCCATAGCGGCTCAGACTCGCTTCGAGCTGTTTGCCCATGTCTTCCAGGATGGTCAGCTGTCCGGTTTCGTGCGCTCGTCGTTGGGCCAGGGTGCGCGTGGACATGCGAGTGAAGAAGCTCGCGACTTTGGAAGGAAACGGTCGGTACAGCAGGGACAAGTACAACTCCGTCGCCATTTGTCGATGCTGGGTGAAGGACTGATAGTAGCGATCGCTCAAGCTTTGGCAGAACGGATTGGGCGAAGTCCCGTACAACCGCTCAGTCACGACTCGCCGAATTTTGTGCGACCAGAGGGCGAAGGACCCGCCGCCCAAGGATCGGAGAAACTGGTGTAGCGCTTCTTTGCGCAGCAGCACCTCGGAGCGGTCGGCTGTTTCGAATGTGATCCCTTCCATTTTCCAACAGGCCAGGTATTCGCCACCGGTCAAGGTGATGACGGTGGGGGTGATCGCCGTGCCCAGCGGGATATAGTCACTCGCGGGAATCTGCGCGGCTGCAGCTTTTGTGAGGGCAGCTCTGGTTCTCATGGTCATGGGTCTCTTGGAATACTTAGCCGTTCAATCCTTCCGCTGTGCCCGTCTGGTCTTCCAGGACAGGGGGCTATAGGAAATGGCGCCCCACGTCGCGCGACTTGGTCCGTGCCGGAATCGCATGCGCGCCCGCATCATCACTTGGCGCAAACGCTGATCGTCCGTCTTCGTTGTCTGGCGCATCCAGAGCACGATGGGAATCGTAATCAGGACAATCCCAAGCGAGACGTAGCCGCTCACGAGGTAGTACAGCCAGACCGCCATCAACAGAGTCAGGCCACCGATCAGAATCAGCGGCACGATCGGTACGCCACCCAACATCGCGGGCCTCGTGCAACCGGTGAAGATGGGATCGCGAAATCCGTCCATGTTAGTTGATCAACCAGGCCGCGATCCCCGCCGCGCCGCCCACCAAGATGCCGCCGATCACGACATTGCTCACGTCGGACCATTGGGCGTGGCTGAAGGCCATCTTGAACCCCGCCCACATGATGGCGACGGTAAAGAGGGTCACCGCCACACTCGTCAGGACGGTTTGCACGTTCTGCATCACCGTATTCACCTTGGTGATCTGAGCCCAGGCCGGGTCTGATTCCAATAGGACCGCCACACCGAGGAGCCAAGAGGCGGCGGCGATCAAACGTCCATTCCCTCGGCTGACCCCTCCCAAGGTTGTAGTCCCTGACGTACATTTCTGTGTCACATCCGCACCCGTCATCACCTCTTCCATCTTCCCTTCCTTTCTGTGAAGTGGCCTCTGTGGCGAGTTTGCAGAGCCTTCTGCTCGCACTCATCGCCAAACGGGGGTGACATGTAGTGAGGTTCAGTTTTTAGTGCAAGCCTGTTGGAAGTACGTAGGCGAGGAGATCACATGATTGAAGTGGGCTCGTGAGAACAAAGCGGCATGCCGGTGCCGTGATGGCAGAGAGCGTTCTCCGCCATCGAACGGTCAGCTCGCACTTCTTTCTGAGGCTGAACGAGGCAGCGCTGAAGGAAACGATGCGACGCACATTAGCACGTGACGATGTAGTGAGCCGCTCAGTGCCGCTCGTGCTCGAGAAGTAATGCCCGCACTATTTCCCATCACTCTAGAACAGGCGCGTTTATCGGTCATCGTTGGTCGGTCGGAATTGTTCTGCCATGTGAGGCCGCTGGCCTGCCGCGCATGGATCGTCTGAAGCAGCGTCCGCGCCAGCGCGAGTCTGTCATGGCCGCCGCTGAGTGCTCATCCACCCGTGCTTCTTCGGCAGTCCTCGTCCTGTCACCTCCGTTGTCCTGCCCTGGCGCTTCGGTTTCTGCGAAAGCGCCAGTTCGTTCAACATGCAGGAGGTGCCACCATGGCCAAACAATCCGTCAACCGACTTCCCGTTCCACAGTTCATTCCGCGCTACCGCGTCACGCTCGTCGCTGAGGGTAGTCATACCGCTCCATGCGGCGTTCTTCGCGATTCGGTTGCCGCAGCTGCGGCGTTGCGCCCATGCTTTGTCGGACTCGATCGCGAGCAGTTCCTGGTCTGTTGTCTCGATGCCAAGAATGCCAGTATTGGCGTGAACATCGTGTCGATTGGCTCGCTTACGCTCAGCATTGTCCATGTCCGCGAAGTGTTCAAATCCGCCATCCTTCTCAACGCTGCTGCGATCATTGCGGCCCACAATCATCCTTCCGGAGATCCCACGCCGAGCCCTGAGGATCGGACACTCACCACACGACTACGGGAAGCCGGAGACCTCCTGGGAATCCGGCTCCTGGATCATCTCATTCTCGGTAACGACAGTCTCTATAGTTTTGCCGATCAGGGCTGGCCGCTGTGAGGCGACTGCGAAAGTCCTGTCGCACTTTCCGTCGATTATTCTTTTGAGCAGATGACGCATGTCGAAGATTTCAGGTCCCTACCACAAGTGGTGGTCTGCTTCTGACGCACCCGACGCCTAAAGAATAGGCAATATGCTGAAGGGGCCATGATGCGCTGTCACTGGTGCGCTCAATGCGACTTGTGCACAAAGTTATCCCCAGAAGATGGGGACGACAAGCTGAGCGTGATGGCCTCGCTCTCGTGCTACTGGGTGCTGTATAGGCGAGTGGTGGCGACCGGGTGTTCGCGGCGCGGATCTGTATGGCTACGGAGGGTCTCCTCTTGGCGCGCGTGGAGAAACCGGGGATTGTGGTGCATAGTATGCGGTATTCGACTCCAACGTTTGCGCTGCTCAATGAGGCGAATCCAACGCGGGTGCAGAAGATGAAACGGCATCAGCACGATGCGACGACGGAGATGTATCTCGAAGAAGTGCAGCGGCTGCTCGAGATGGCTGAGGAGGCGGTCACGAAGATTTAAGGGGCAGCGTCCGTACTCGTTGGCGCAATGGGTGAAAGTGCAAAGCTCTACTCCCCAATAGGTATGACCTGCAGATCTTCCACTCGCGGACTCTCACCTCCGCCGCATTTTTCACTTGACTACCGGCAGGCACTCCATACTGTCGATGCAACGGCACGCCGCCTTGCGTGTATCACTTTGGAACAGGTCATCTCCCTCTGATCGCCGTATCTTTTTAGATTCAGCATGAATCGAATTGGATTCAGTGGAGCCTCTAGGCTCTTTACTTCAACAGCCATTACGTTGAATTCCACAGTAAATGCGGGCCGTCGTGAATAGAAATAGATCTGACGGCGTAGCATCAATCTTGCTGACAATCCTGCACAAGACAATACGGGGTTAGCTCGTGAAACGGACATTGACGTACGCCACGAGGTGATAATGCTCTGTTTTCACTCACCCAGCCAATGACATCGCGTCATCTTTGACGGCCGCTCGCTACGCTTGATGGAAGCGGTTGCAATGACCTGTGAATCGTATCGTTGCCGTACGTGGTACTCCGAATCTTGAAGAGACTCCACATAGACCCGTGGGATGTCATAGTTTTTGCCTCGCAGGCGGAAGTAGTGGAGGTGAACATCCGTCCAGCCGAAGACAATCTGGATCGTCCAGTGGAGATCGGCGAGGGTACAGTCCCTATGCACCCAGAAACGGGGCTAGCTCATTGGACTGATCTGCCGGATCAAGGCATGCGCTTGATAGATCATGCGGATCACGCCAGACGGCAATGCCCCCCAGCGGTTTGAAATGCTCCTATGGCATCTCCTGGCAAAGTTGACGAAAGACTCTATGCGCTATAGAGCCAAAAGGATCTGTCATGATGATCCGAACTCAATCAATATTATTGGCCAAATTCTCTTGCGATGCTAGGTCCGGTCGCAAGAAGAGACCTTGTCGCCTTCCCTGCAGATGAGGCGGACATGATTCAGGCCCTTGGACGATCACTTGGCTGGTAGACGAATGTGCAGGTTGGGGTCGTCCAGGTCGTAGCGGTACATAAGTCAATGTGTCAGGCCTGACATCATTCGGTTGGCAACGCGCGACAAGCAGACCGGATCATCGTGACAAATTGTTCGCCGCACATGGCATATTGCGATAGTGGTCACAAAAGACGGAACAATTTTGCCAGGTATCCGGTGGGGAATCGTTGAAATTTCGTTGGAGGATGGAGGGGCCAGACCGGTGTATAAAGCGGAATCTGGTTTGGCATCCGGCTTCCATCCCGATGATCAGTGACGGCGGTTGCCCAACGGGAATATGCTCGATTGCATGAGTCGCGGGAGCGGGTGATTCTTCAAGCTGAGGCAAGCTAGCTTCGTCTGGTTCACCGGCTTCGGTGTTAATCGAGCTCGCCTTGTTGGAGACATGTTGAACTTGTCTTCGGAGTACAGGATCGGATGGGACTTAACGGGTTGCTCGAAGAAGTCGGCAAACTGACGAGGGGGCAAGCTGCTGGCCCCCTTGCGCGACCTGCACGCGTCCTGGGTCCGCGCGCGTGGCCTGGACGAGGGCACGGCATTCGGGCACTTGACGATCTTCTGGCGCATCTGCGCATCGTGGAGAATTTTAGCGACCCTTTTCCGGATCCCCCCCTGCGGCCCGTGTCGCCCTTCACCCGCGAAGAGCTCGCGCATCGCCTGCGTCTGGTGGCGCGTCCGTTTCAATGGGGCACCCACTTCCTGAATAGCGGCGTGAGTAATACGTGGGCAGAGTCGCCCGAGTGGTACTGGGATCCGCCCAACCCCGACCACAAACGGGTAGAGGCGAGTGTGAGCTGGGAAGCGGTGGCGACAACGGGATACCTGGATATACGTGACGACGCAGCCCCTTCAGCCCGCGTCGGGGTGTGGCCGCTGTGGCTGATACTCGGAGTTCCCAAGCTCGACTTCCACAATCCGATACTCGGCAACTACGGGCCGTTACCTCCCGGTCTGCCCCAGCCCTCTGTACTGCCTGACGAAAACTTGCGGATCACTGTCCTCGGACTGGTTGCGCGCGCGTGGATTGATTGGAATCGGGTTCGCCGTGTTGCGCGTCGCGGCCTGCCGCTGTCCACGTGGGCATCTGAGGAGTTGGGCCCGTTCGATCAGCAGCCATTGCGCGCCGCCGTGGCGCGCGTCGCCCCACTCGAAGACGTCCACGGCTGCATTGACGCTGTGGTGATTGGCCGGCTCAAATCGAACAGCCCACTCAGCAGCTTGTTGCAAGGCTATTACAGCTCGGGTGGCCTGGCGGGAGCCCCCCCCCGTTCCTGGCACAACCGCATCCGCATGCAAGCGTTTTTCGAGACGTCCCCCGCTGGGAGTGCCTTTCACGGCCTTGCTCTGGGAAGCCCAGGTTTTGCCCAAAGTCTCAGGTCCACGCTGTATCCGCTGCTACACTGGACCTTGCGGCTGCTCAGCCTGCTCGAGCCCTGGTGGAACCATTCAGAAATCGAGACTCCCTGGGGCAGGGCTGCACTCGACATGCTGACCGACGAGTTGGCAGCCTTGCTTGCGGAGCAGCCCAGCTCTGGATTCGGGGCATGGCCCAGCGCGGGTTTCGGCGTTCGCCGGTTCGACGCCACGCACAGGCCTGAGCCAATGTACGGCCAGTGGGACTTGCAGTTTGGAGACAACGACGGAGAACGCCGGTATGCAGGGAGAGTCCGCGCCGGCGATCCCGGTGGTCACGTCGCCGCCCTCGTTGCCGATCTGCGAGAACTCGGATTCACCGCGCCGGTAGACGGCACCACACGCTTCGACGCCCGTGTGGCGATGGCCGTACGCGAGTTCCAGATCGAGGCCAACCAGGTGGACCTCTCCATCGACAGGGGTGGCGTGCAGAAAGTCCGCTCGCCGCGCCGCTACTTTGGTCGCGTGCACGGGATCGTCGATGGCGAAACCCGCCGCCTCATTCAGCTTTGGTTGAACCGGCCCAGGGTTGAAGGCGACCCACAGCCGCTTGGGCCCTCTGTCGATCACGCGCGCAACGGCCTCCTGGTGATCGCATGTGTTGCCCAACCCGGTCCCGATCCTTTAGCTGCTCGCCCAGTGCACCCGCAGGGAAGCGACGTTTGGGGGGCAATGGGTGAACCAGATCAACCACCACCCGGAGTGGCCGGGGTAGTGCAAGGAGACGACTTCGACTTCATGTTCTTGCATTGCCGCCACTGGGCTATTGATAGGCTCTCGCGCTGGGATCCCCCGGTGGCCGAGGAACCTCCAATCCTTGCCAACTTCGGTCCTCCGGTGCCCTTTGCAGGCGTCGATGCTGTGCCGCTCGGCCGCTACACAAATGCGTACATCGGTGGCCCTTCGATGGCGTTCTTTAGTCGGCGGGATCATTGGCAGTCCACACTCCTCACGTGGAATCGGTTCCAGGATTCGCCCTCCCCCGACCTGCCTCCACGCCCCGAAGACTGGAGGGTGCTGTATGGCATGACATATCCCGAGACCTTCGGATACGAAGACGTGATCAATGGATATGACCCTGCGCTGCTCTCTATCGGGTGGAGCCATTGGACTTTGGCGACGCATCGGTGGGAGGATGATCCTCCCCCTCTGCACCGAGAGGCGGATGTCCGCGAAATGGGTGCTATGCTGGCGTGGTATCGACACCGCGATCCCGAAGGGTTCCACCGAGATTTAGGCCAATTCGGCCTGCACACGCCTGCGTGGGGTACAGCTGCCGTGCAATTCAATGGCCCAGGCTTGCACAATGGGCGCATTTTGATGTGGGGCGCAGGCGACTCGAACAACCGCCTCAACTTGGTGCTGCCGCAGGAACCCGACGTCACCCAGTGGCATCTCGAACACACCTGGATGCGGTCGTGGCGTTGGGTTTATCGCTTCCTCCAGGTTGCACGGCTCTCCACGAGTTTTCGCCGTGCCAATCGCGAGTTCTTGCTGCGTCGCATCATCACATTCCTGGCTGCTCCTTATCGAGGTGGCGGCTTTGCAGGGGAGCCCCCTCCTTCGATTGGCGCGCTGGCCTGCAGTGAGCAGGCGGTGATCGCCCTGATGCGCTGGCACATAAACCTGCCCGGTTATGTGATTCGTCGGAACGGCCATCCCGGCGCCCGCCTGCGCGAAGCGGTTGACGCTGCGGCAAATGCCTATCGAAAACTCCCCGGTGTACCGGAACTTCCCGATGCCCACGCTATCGTAGTGGCAACGCTTGCAGATCCGGGAAATCCTCGAGCTGTCGCCTTTCAGGAAAAATTGATCGAAGGACTGCTTTCTCAAACCGAGCCTATACCCGACCCAGGCGAACCACATGACCCTGATCACGTGTGCCACCCCTACGAAGGTGATTTCGGCACGGTGCGTGCGTGCTACGCAGTTCACAACCCACCCGCTGGTGTGCCCATTTTTAGAAGGCTACCTGGTTCCTATGCGCCGCCTCCCTTGCCGGCGGCCTGGGCGTAAGGCTTCAAATGAGTAGTCCCAGCCCAATCGAAGAGCAGCTCGCACATGCCGCTGTTGAGATTGCGGCACCTTTGCGCGCTGCGGCCGAATCGTCTCAGGCTCTACGCGCATACGCTCAGAGCCTTGGGTGGCAGGTGACCGCCATCGATGGCCTCGACGACGCCCTCGCTCCGCTCGCCCGCAGCGTGATCGCACTCGGGGCGCTCGCGACACGCCTGCAGCAGCAGCCGCTCGACGCTCTTCCCACACTCACTGGCCTAGTGACACTGGGTGTCGAGTTGGGCGAGTCCGCCAAGTCACTGGCACGTGTGCGGTTCCCGGGGGCGACATCCGATGAGGCTGCGACCCTCGCAAGTGAACTCGCTCTGGATGTGACGGCGTCGCTCACATCAGCGTGGCTGCGCTGGCGCTGGCCGCTCCCGCGACTGGTGCTCATAGCACTCGGCGTGTTGGAGCGCCGCTCGCTGCCCGCTTTGATGATCAGCGGAACGGTCGTCCGCGATGCCCGCGTGCGCGAACAACCCAACTTCGAGCAACTGGGCCGTTGGCTCACCGACCCGCGGGCCGCGCTGAGAGCGCTGGGCGAACAGCATGCCAGCACGGGTGTTGGCGGTGCCGTGATGGCCGAGGAGGTTTGGAACGCTGTTGGCCCAACACTAGTTGATGCTCTGTACGCGGCTGGGCTGACGTCCTTCTGGCTACCGCCCGACGCAGTACGAGCAATTCCCGGCAGCCTGTGGGTCTTTACCGCGCCCGATCATCTGGGTACCGTCGGTGCATCCTCGTCCCCGGCACTCCCTGGCGAGAGCGGGCAAGCCGATGCATGGCTCGTGCTTGGCCTCGAAGCAGTGGGATCGGGCGTCGAACTGCACGTCGTGCCCGGTGGCCGTTGGCACCTGGACCAACAGAGTGAACGCTGGCGCGCCAATCTCCAGGCGTCAGCCACGGCAGCCATCACGTTTGCCGGCCCCGTTGTCCGTACAAACGGAACAGCGACGGCATCCGCCACGCTGGCCACTCGTACCACGCCGACCTTGCGGTTCGGGCCCGTGGGCGGACCCGGCTTGTCCGTTGGCAGCCTTGCGCTCGGTGTGGCGAGCACCATGCCGGACGCACAGGCTTGGACTCTTGAGCTGTCGCTCAACGTTACTGGCATCGCGGTACAGCTCGGCGCTGACGGCGGCGACGGCTTTCTCGCCAAGGTCCTGCCCAGCCTATCGCTGCCGCCGTTCGACCTCAGTCTGCGGTGGAGCCCGCAGAACGGGCTACGGCTGAGCGCCGGCGCCCACGCCTCGCGGGTGGTACTGGTCAGAAGTCTGTCTCTTGGGCCGTTGGAGGTGCGCGAACTAGGCCTTGCCGCCGAGGCCAGCGCTGGCGGTGTCGCGCTCACGCTGGACAGTATCCTGCGCCTGGCGATTGGCCCGGTGAACTGCACCGTCACCGGGCTTGGCCTACGTTTGGGCCTGGGTGCGAAACCTGGCGCAGCCGGCTTTGCCAGCCTGCAAGCCGGCGTTCAGCCGCCGTCTGGGGTCGGACTCAAGATTGGTACAGGTCCAGTGTCGGGCGGTGGCGACTTGTTCTTCGACTTCGCCACAGAGCAGTACGGCGGAATGATCCAACTTTCGATCAAGAAGAAGATCGCACTGAACGCGATCGGGCTGATTACGACGCGGCTGCCCGGGCTGCCGCCGGGGCAGAAGGGCTTCTCGATGTTACTGATCATCACCGCCGAGTTTCCGCCGCTGCCGCTGGGCTTCGGCTTCACGCTCAACGGTATCGGCGGGCTGATCGGCATCAACCGCACGATGATGCTTGAGCCACTTCGCGACAGCGTCCGCGACCGATCGATCGAGGGGATCCTCTTTCCACGGAATCCGCTCGCCAACGCCACGAGCCTGGTCGCGTCGCTGCAGCGCATCTTCCCGCCGGCCGAAGGTCGCTTCGTGTTCGGACCGATGGTCAAGGTCGGTTGGGGCCCGACGCAGCTCATCACGATCGAGGCGGCGCTGATCCTCGAGTTGCCCTCGCCTCTACGCCTCGCGCTGCTCGGGCGGATGCGCGCGGTCCTGCCCGACAAGGAGGAAGCGGCCGTCGATCTCCGGCTCGACGTTGTCGGCATTCTCGACTTCGACCGCGGCGAGGCGTCGATCGACGCTTCCTTCGTCGATTCACGCATCGGCGGCTTCACGCTCACCGGCGACATGGCGCTTCGCCTGGGCTGGGGGGCCACCAAGGCTTTTGCGCTGGCGGCTGGCGGTTTCAACCCACGTTTCTCGCCTCCGACGGGCTTTCCCGTGTTACGTCGCCTCGCGCTGGCGCTCGCCTCCAGCGACAACCCTCGCTTCCGACTGGAGAGCTATCTGGCGCTGACGTCGAACACGATCCAATTCGGCGCACGCGCCGAGATCTCGGCCAGAGTCGAGACCGAAATCGGTAATCTCGGCGCCACGGGGATGATTTGTTTCGATGCGCTCATTGAGCTCAAACCATTCGGCTTCATCGTCGATCTCGGCGCGACGATCGAGGTCACGCTCAACGACCAGCCACTGATCCAGGCGCAACTGATGGCGACACTTATCGGGACCAAGCCGTGGCATGCCATCGGCTTTGTCGAGGTCGTCTTCCTCGGCCGTCACCGCATTCCGTTCGAGGCGCGAGTTGGCGATCAGGAGCCGACGACCTTGCCAACGATCGACCTGCTGGAAGAACTCACCAAGGAAATCGCGCGTCCGGAGTCCTGGTCGACGTTGCCGCCGGAGGAGGCTGCAGATGTGATCGTGCTGCGACATACGGGGGCGAGCGGCGCGGGTCTGCTCCACCCGCTCGGGCGCGTCGCGCTGCACCAGCGCCTGCTGCCCTTCGGCAAGCGGCTCGCGCGCTTTGGCTCCGCCGTGCCGAAGGACGGGGCAACGATGTTCACACTCACGGGGATCGCGCTCGGCGCGCGTGCCGACTCCGTTGCGCCGTTGCTTGATGATTTCGCACCCGGCCAATACGAGGTTCTGAGCGAGGACGAGAAACTTACGTGCCCGGCCTTCGAGCGTATGCAGGCCGGCGGCGAACCGGTCGAGTCGCTCAACATCAGGCTTCCAAACGCTGACCCGCGGACGGGCCTCCGTGGTATGCAAGTCGCGATGGACTACGAGGAGGCTGTCATTGATCGGGTCACGCGGCCTTCGCGCAAGCCGAGCCGTGGCAAGGAATCCGTGATAGAGAAGGGCCTGATCGCCGCGATGGCCGATGACGGAGTCACGGGTGATCTTGAGTTCACCGGCCCGGAGGATCGCGCGATTGCGGTGCCAGGAGAGCGCTGGCGGGCGGCCGATGCCGATCATCTTGGCGCGCTACCGAGCGCGACGGCGGGCAGCGCCGCCGAGGCACGCGATCGCCGCGCCTTGAGTCGCCGGCCAGCGGATCAGACTACCGTGATCGCACTTCACGAGGTTGCCTGAGCGATGAGCAACCGATTCCTACGTCATCTGCGGCTCGGCGCCGGCACGCTGATTGGACAGCGTGAGGGGGAAGCTGTGGCCGTCGCGCGACCGTCGATGCCGGTTGCGGCGAATCTCGACCACGTGAGCTGGGTCGATCCCGTGGCGATGTCGGTAGCAACCCCAAGAACGCTGCCCGGGCCTGCGTTGTCTCTCTACGGACCCGGCGACGTCGTCGCGATCGACCGACGCCAGATTCTGCGCATGACGCCGGCACCCGAGGCGCTCGACGCCGATCCCGATCTGCTGTGCTCGATCGAGTTCCGTCACGCTGGCTTGCCGTGGCTGATGACGCCCTTCGCCCCCTCGGCGACGACCGACACGCTTCGACCATGGATCGCCCTGGTCGTGGTGCCCGTCGAAAAAAGCACGCTCACGCCAGCGACGCCACTGCCTCGTCTCGCGGTGGGCGATGTTGGCCAACTACCCAAGCTCCCCGAGGCTCATGCATGGGCCCATGTGCAGGTCTCTGGTGTCGCAGCAACCGATGACGTCGGCGCACTGATTGCGAGAGAGCCGACACGGGCCCTTTCGCGCCTACTCTGCCCACGACGCCTGGAGCCGCGCACGCGTTACCGCGCCTGTGTCGTGCCGACCTTCGAAGCAGGCCGTTGCGCCGGGCTCGGTCTCGATATCGATGCGAAGAGTGCGCTCGCGGACGCTTGGGGATCCAGCGGATCGGTCGAGCTGCCGGCCTATCATCATTGGGAATTCACGACCGGCGAGGGAGCCGACTTCGAGGCGCTGGTGCGTAAGCTGCAGCGGAGATCGGGCCTCACTGGCATCGGAACACGGCCGATCGATGCGACCGCCCCTGGTGGCGGCGTCATGCCCTCGACGACAAAGGTGTTGCTGGAGTTGGATGGTGCGCTCCGGCCGACGAAGCCGCCCGCACGCCCGCCGGTGCCGCGGACGCTTGAGCAGCAGATCACGGGCCGCCTCGACCAGGTTGATCGTGTCGGCCCACCGTGCTACGGTCGTTGGCACGCGGGCGCCAAGCCTGCCGCGCCTGGCCTAGCCTGGCTCGACGAGCTCAATCGCGATCCCGTGCGCCGCGTCGCCGCCGCGCTCGGCACGCGTGTCGTCCAACGCCAGCAAGAAGAGCTGATGGCGGCGTGCTGGGAGCAGGTTGGCGAGATCCTCCGCGCTAATCAAATCCTTCGCCAGGGTGAGCTTGCAGTGCTTGCCTCGGCGCGCCTCTACGCGAGGTGTGTCATGCCGCTGATGGCTGACGGCTCGGCCTTTGCCTTCGCAAGTCCCGCCGCGGCACGAGTGCGCATCAACCGGGCATTCACGCTGCGCGGGCTTGCGCGGAACTCCTGCCTGCCTCTGGAAGCGCTGACGGGTGCGTTCCGCAAGGCGATGCGCGCGACCGGGCCAGTCGGTCGCCGGCTGACTCGTGCGAACGACGTGTCGCCTCATATTGGAAAGGTTTTGAGCGCTCTCATGCAGGGCACGGCGCACGCCTTGCCGCGCCCACTGCCGCAAGGTACGCGGTTGCCCACCGCGTGGACGCAGGGTGTTACCCCAGACCAAGACCTGATGCCGGCCTTGCCGCCGGAGCTACGTGCGCGCGTCAAGGCCGCCGCTGCCGTTGCAGCGAAGCTCGCACGTCGAGCCCCACAGCCGGACTGCAATCCCCTCGATCCGATCACACTCGCGGCTCATCTCGCGACGTCGCTCGATCCACGTCGCACGATTCCCAAACGCGTGCGCGGCCAGCTCACCATCCCCACTGGCGTTTGGGAGCCAGTCGATCGCATCGATCCGGTGATCGCGGCCCCTCGCATCGACACGCCCATGGTGCGACCGCTGATGGAGTTCGGCACGCAATGGCTGATGCCGGGCGTCGACGGCGTGCCGAAGGAGAGTGTGGTCGCTGTCTCTGCCAACCGTACGTTTATCGAGGCCTACATGGTCGGACTCAATCACGAGATGACGCGAGAGCTGCTGTGGCGCGGTTTCCCGACCGACCAGCGCGGCACGGTCTTCGCGCGGTTCTGGGACACGACCGCGACCGCCATCCCCATGAACGCGCCCGCGCGCGACATCACGCCGATCCACACGTGGGGTTCCGCCAGCGCACTTGGTGCGCACCCCGACGGTGGGGCCGCGACCCAACTCGTGGTGCTCATCCGTGGGGAAATCATCCGTCGCTTTCCCAAGGCCACGATGTTTCTGCAGAAAGCGCTTGCGAGTGGGGGTGTACGCACGCCCGACGCGCTCATTGGCGGTCCGTCGAGCGAGTTCCCGGTCTTCCGCGGCGAGCTCGGCGACGACCTCGTCTACCTAGGCTTTCGCGTCACGCCCGACGATGCCAGGGGCAATACGGCAGCCGCGCCCAACGGCTACTTCCTGGTAATCCAGGAGCAACCGCGCGAGTTGAGTTTTGGCTTTTCGACCTCCGGGGGCAACGCAAAAGCCGAAGATGCCACGCGCTGGCAGAGCTGGAACGATATCGTCTGGGAATCACTGCAGTCGACATCGACCGGTCACATCGATCTGGCGGCGCTGGAGGCTGATGGCTTCGGCGGGAACGCGCAGGCGCGGCCGTCTGGCTTCACGTTCGAGCCTCGCTGGTTCGCATCGAGTGACGTGCTCGCCGCGATCGCATTGCGCCGGCCCTTTCGGCTGTCGATCCATGTCAGCGAGGTAATGGTCTGATGCCCATTGATCCTCTCACCGCAATCGCCACGGCGCGTGCTGCCCTGCAGGCGGCGGAGGACGGGCTCTCGAACGCGACGGCGCTGGGTGGCGGTCTCAGCGCCGCGCATAGGGCCGTGGACGTCGCTCGCGCTGCGCTCGATGAGGCGCGGCGCCTAGTCTTCGACGCCGATCCGGGCTTCGGCCTTGTCGATGCGGAGTACCCGCTCCTCCTGCTGCCCGTGCGCCTAGAAACGCGCTACGCATCGAACCCTCGTCGGCTATTGGTCCGCATCTACCCCGATGATATCCATGCCGACAGCCATGAGCCCCTGCTGACCCGCGAGGAGCGTGAGCTCCAGAAGAACTACCTGTTGGCGATCGAAACCGGAGGCGGTGAAAATGTCTGGCTGCCAGCCTGGCGAGAGCTCGCGCGACGCGTCGGTCCATTACGGGCACTGTGGCTCGCGACGGGCAAGTCATCAGCATATCGGCGGCCACCGGGCTGGACGCGTGCCGCCATCGCTCGGCTGCTGCCCGATCGCTTCGTGGTGTTTGCCTGGACACATCCCGACAACGCACCGATCCGCGTGCTGGCGCCGCATCCGGTGCGCGAGCCGCTGGCGCTTGGCTCCGACCCGATGCGCAACGATGCCGATAAGAACCAGCCATTGGGCGGCGACGCGCGCTGGCTGCACGACTTCGACGCGGCGCTTGCCGCTGGCATGGCGTTGGAGATCCCGCTGCAGCCCAACGAGAACGTGACGCGGCTGGTCACGCTGGGGGTGCGCCCGAGCGTCGATCCGGCAGCACAGGCCGCGGAGTTCGCGCGGCTGATCGATGCGCATCGCTGCACGAGCGGCGTATCGCTGCTCGCGCCGGGCGAGTCCACCAACGCACTTGGCGAGCAGCGCACCGCGTATCGCGCGTGGCCGGATACCGATCAGCTCTATCGCGACGAGCTTGCCTATTTCGAGAGCGGTGGCCCACCGACGCGCCGGCGCGCATCCTGGGAGCCTGGTGATCCGACACGCCACTTCGACGGCTGGGAGTCGGCCGGCTTCCGGCTCGATAGCGCACTCGGTCTAGCGCCCGGCACGCTCGGCCGTCTTGCTGGCTCGGACGACGAATGGGCGGGCCAGGAACGCCTCCTGCGCAACCTGCTTGCCCGCGTCGTCAATGAAGGGATCGAGCACATGCTATCACCGTCCGTCTCACCTGAGGCCATCGGTGACGCGCTGCTCAAGATGCGGCGGCAGGTCAGCGCCGGCGGCCCCTTCGCGACACTGCGAATCGGCCCGCAGCCCTACGGCGTGCTGCCGGTGCGGTTGCCTGATCGCACTCTCCTTCAGCCAGCGGAGGCGGGACTGTTGGATTTGCTCGACCGGCTGCGCACCCACGTCTTCGAGCCAGCACTTAAGGAGGTGCTGCGCGTGTCGGAGCGGCCGGGCAACGACTCGATCATGCGCGACCCCGGCCGACGCCTGCTTGAGATCCTACGCTTCGACGCACACACGCGCGCGCTCGGCGTCCGCGCTGTTCTCGATCCCGCTCTGCTCTCTGCGGTGCTGCCGAGCATGAGTGCCGACGATCGCGGAGCAATAGACTTGGCGCGTCAGCAGGTCCGCGGGCTGCTCACCGCCCTCGGTGACCCCGCGCCGCAGTCAACAGGAATCGGCAACGCCGGGCTGTTCGACGATGTGGCGCCCGTTACGCTTGCGATGGTTGGCGATACGGCTGCGGTGCAGCAGCTTCACGCGCTACGGCGGCCCGAACCGACAAACGGGAATCCGACGACGCCGATCCCACTGTGGACGCGTGAACTGCTCGAGGGCATCGATGGTCCGCAACGCCCGTTCACGTTGCTCTACGAACTTGCGCGTCAGGCGGTTTTGCGCACCGCCGATCGCGCGGCACGGGAGTGGTTGACGCAGGACGCTCGCGACAACGGCCGACCCTTACCAGACTTCGAAGACCCCACGGCGTCATTCGGAACTATAGAGAAGCGACTGCGCGCCACCGCCCCTGGTCCTGGTGAGCACCGCGTCAAGATTGCCACAGAGCTCGATTATGGTCCCGACTATGTCGTTATTGGGCAGCCCAGATCAGCGGTTTGGAAGATAGACGCCGCGTATGATTACTGGAATCTGCGAGAAGATCTTCGCCTCCTCGCCAGGTTGCCGCCAGCACGGATCGAGGCGATACTCGGCGCGGTACTGGGCCTGCTCACTCATCGGCTCGACGCTTGGTACACGGGTTTTGCTAATGCACGGCTAGACGACCTACGAGCGGATGGGCCTTCGGCGGGCGGAGCCCCTAGTATCAAACAAGGCCTCACCGTCGGCGCCTTTGGTTGGCTCGATGCGTTCCCAACGGGCGGCGCGAGCACAGTCGCGGGCTACGTGCATGCGCCGAGCACGCAGCATGCACTGACGGCGGCTGTGCTGCTCTCTGCCGACAAGGCCCATCGTGCACAGGGGCACGCCAACGCCTTCGCGGTCGATCTATCCTCGGCACGGGTGCGGGGGGCGCTGGAACTACTCGAAGGGTTGCGCGCCGGGCAACCGCTGGGCGCGCTCCTCGGCTATCGCATCGAGCGCGCTCTCGCGGCAGCCGCGCCCAAGCTGATCGCGCACGTGCGCGCCGCCGCCCCGCTGGTGGCCAACAAGCGAGAAGCGAGCGGCCTGCCGGCGGAGAGCGTCGCGGCTGACAACGTCGTCGACGGCCTCGCACTGCTGAAGCTCGCGGGCTACGACGGGACGAATCAGCCCAACGCAGGTAGCATCATCCCGAAGCTCGACCCCATAGAGCAGATTGCGATTACGCCCATCCTCGCCGACGCCGTAGACCGAATCGACGCACTCGCCGATCTGCTGCTCGCCGAGGCGGTGCATCACACGCTGGCCGGCACGCCGATGCGCGCGGGGGCAGTAGGCGATCTGCTTGCGGGCGGCCCGGTCGGCGTGCCCGATGAGATCGAGGTCGCGCGTATCGGACAGCGTGGCACAGCGACGACACACAAGGTCCTGGCGCTGTTCGAGGCGGATGCGACAAGGGCATCGCACTGGATGCGCACGCCTCGCGCGGCCGCCGAGCCTGCGCTCGAGGCATGGCTCGCACGCCAGCTCCCCGATCCGTCCTCGATCGCAATCGTCGCCACGTTCCCCCTGGCCGACGGGACCACGACACCGGTCACGACGACGCTCGCGGATCTACTTGCCAAGGCGAAGGCGCCTCGCAGTCTTAGCGCGATCGATCTCGTGCTGTTAAAGACACCGGCTGTCGAGCGACGCGTCGTAGCACTCCTCGAGCCGATGCGCCCCACTGGCAGCATCGGCGCCTTGACATTGCTGCCCGACGGGAAGCGCAAGGACACGAAAGGAGACTGGTCGTTGGCAGAGGTCGCCGAGCTGGCAGCGACCCTACGCCGTCTGCTCGGCGGTGCGCGCGGCCTCGTTCCGGCGGATCTCGACGCGCTGGGGCAGGCGGCGGGCGTTACGCTCGACACGCGCGAGCTCGAGACGCGGCTGGCCACTCTTCGCGGTCACGTAGTCGCGGTACGCGACGCCCTCGCGAAGGCACGCAACGACAAGGCGCGACTCGCGGCGCTGGAAGAGGCGGAGAGTCTGGGCCTCGACGCGATTCCGAACGCTGGACCACTCGACGCTGCCGTTACTTCGGTGCGGCGCACGCTCGATCGGCGGATCGCCGAAGGCGACGACACGTCGCGGCCGCTCGTCGAGCGAATGCGCAGCCTCGGCGGGCCCGAACTGGTGGTCGTGCAACGGGTTGTCTTCAGCAACACGGCCGTGGGCGGCGCCTTCGCGGCCAGCATCGGTGCGACGCCGCCGGAGATCCGTGCCTTCGTCGCCCGCGCCGCCGGGGTGCGCGATTCGGTGGCGCGGCTCGACGCCGTGCTCGCTCAGAACGAGGCGCTGGCCGGCACCAAAATCCCTTTCCACGCCTTGGCGGTGGCGCAGCATCCCATAGCGCCTGGCGAGCGCTGGACCGCGCTGCCTGGTCCAACCGCGCCAGCGCGCACGTCCTACGTTGTCGCCAAGCCCGCTACGTTCGATCTTGTCCGTGCCAAGCATTGTGCAGGCCTATTCCTCGACGCCTGGACAGAGGTCGTGCCGCAGGCCGAGCTCGACACCGCGATCGTGTTCGATGCGCCGGCAGCCACGCAGGCCACCCCCAACGTGATGCTGTTGCTGGTGCCCGAGAAGGGGCGCGAGGCGTGGACCGAGGAGGATGTGCTCGCCCATGTGCTCGAGGCGCTGGCGCTCGCCAAGCTGCGCGCGGTCGATCCCGACCTCGTCGTGCGAGCAAGCCAACTGTTGCCAGCGCTGCTGCTGCGAGACGGCGACGGACCGAGCAGCCTCGCCGACCTCTGGACCACACCGGTGGAATTATGAGCGACCTGTTCCTCCGCATTGAGCCACGCACGCGCACGGACGACCTGACGCCAGGCCTCATAGCCGCGGTGCACGATCCCGCTTGGCTGTTGGCGCGCCAATGGGTGATGGGCGAGTTTGACGGCGAGGATGCCGGTACACCGGTCCAGGTCCGTGCAACACTACGCACCCATGAGCTCGCGGATCTCGAACTGAGGGGAGGTCAGCGCGTGCGGCTCGATCCGGCAGGGCCCCCACTCGACACAATGATCGAGCGCGAACCGGGCTTTTCGGCTAAGCGCTGGACGATGCGCCGGCGCATCGATGCCGGACGCGAGCTCGTGCACCAGCTGCGTGAGGCCGGGCTGTCGGCTTTGATCGGCGACGTAGTGCGAGAGTATCCGCTTACCGTGCCGATGGAAGAGGAAGTACGTCTCGACCCAAACGCAGTGGTACTTGCGAGCGTGGCGGTGGGGCGGTTGCCAGACGGCCAGGCCTGCTATGACGACCCCAAAGCACCCTACTTAATGCTGAGCCGTCTGCAGCTTCATGATACCGACGTGCTGTCCCTGCGACCAGTGCTCAAGACGTGGCGCCTCTGGCTCGCCTCGGTACAGGCCGAGCCGGAGAAGGACCACGACACGTGGAACCCCGCGCGCTTCGAGCATCGTGCGCGGCTGCTCGCGCCGAGCTGGTCGCACGCCCTGATCGCGGAGAGCGAGCGCGGAGGGCGCATCGGCTGGTCGAGCTTCGATGCCGTCATGGGGGCCCCCAGCGCTCCGGCGCCAGCGCCCGTTACGATCACGACGCTGCCCACGCCGGTACGCTTCCGCGGCATGCCGCTTGCGCGCTTCTTCGAGATGGAGGATGCCGGCATCGATCTCGGCGCGGTCGACGCGTCTGCGGCCGATCTCGCGCGCATGGCGCTGCTCGAATTCGCGCTTGTCTACGCCAACGACATGTTCATGGTACCGGTGCGCCTTCCGATCGGTACGGTCACCGAAGTCGAGAGGCTTGAGGTCAAAGACAACTTCGGCATGGTCATCAGCATAAACAGCGCCACTCGCCCGCCGAACGTGGGCATGCCAGGCTGGAGCTTCCTTGCGCCGCAGACTCCGTCAGGTGGGCGGTTGAAAGCGCTTGTGCTACCGCATGTCGCCGGTCATCCGCTCGTCGGGCCGGTGATCGAGGACGTACGGCTGATGCGCGACGAGATGGCCAATCTCGTGTGGGCGATCGAGCACTCGACCGAAGGCGGCGACGGCCGTGCTCAGCGGCGTGCGGAAACAGCGCCGCCGGCATCTGAGCAAGTACCCTCGACCTCGGCGGCACTCGCCTACCGCTTGATGACGGCCGCGCCGCCGCATTGGTTCCCGTTGGTGTTGGAAACCGACTTGCCACGGCAGCTACGCCTGGCGCTGCTCGATCCTTCGACCGAGACGCCCCGAGGCCGCCTGCTTCCCGCCGTAGGCGGCCTCGTGTACGAGGAAGAGGTACCTCGCGAAGGCGTGCGGCTCCTGCGCGAGCGCGTGCTGGCACGCAGCAGCAACGGGAGTACGTATCTATGGACCCGGCGTCGCCGGATGGTCGGCCGTGGGGAGGGATCAAGCGGGCTCGAGTTCGACATGGCCGAGACGAAGCCATGACATTGATTCTTTGACCGATGAATCCCCCAGCTTGTCTGACGATAAAAAAACATTGGTCTCTGCCGCGCCAGCCAAAAGCGAAACCAGTGGGACACGGGGCAATGGAGGGGTGTCGTGCGCCGGCGAGCGTCTGCGCGAAGCCGACATGCTGAGGCGTTGGATCGGTGGCACCACCGCCAGCTGGCGCCGCATCGAGCGCACGGTGGGGCGAGGTGAAGGTTCGAGTGGATTTCAGTTCGATCTCGCTACGACGCAACGCTGAACGGCGACCTGCCTTCTCCGTAAGGAGCAACACAATGGCCCCAATAAGCGCAGGCAAGTGGGAGGGTGTCATCATGAGCGGAGCGAGTGTTGTTCTCCTGGAGTTTGATCCTGAACTCAATGCCTTCGGGAAAGACAAATCGCTGAGAGATGGGCTGTCCGTTGCCCTACAGATCGGGGATACCCTCTGGGTTGCCAACGACGAAACCATCAGTCTGGAACGGCTTTCGCTCGTCGCGGGAGGGAATACTGGTCCCTACAGCTATGCCCGCCATCATAAGCAATTCTCGCTCAATGACTACCTTCGATTGCCAGTACCGCCTCGAGATGGTGCAGACGTGGAAGAGGTAGATGTGGAAGGGCTGGACTACAAAGAAGGCTACCTCTGGCTGGTGGGTTCACACAGCCTGAAGCGCAAAACGCCGAAACTGCAGGATGGAGCCAGGAAGGCCCAGGTGCAGATGGCGCAGGTGAGCGGTGACGGCAACCGATACCTCCTGGCTCGCATCCCCGTGGTGGAACGCGACGGAACGTACACCCTGACGAAAAAAGAAACGCGGAACGGAAAGGAGCGTACCGCGGCCCAACTGCATGGTAATAACCAGAGTAACGACTTGGCTAAGGCACTACGAGAGGACGAGCATCTCGGGTCGTTCATCGGGATTCCAGGCAAGGACAATGGGTTCGATATTGAAGGATTGGCGGTGGCAAGCGACCGTCTCTTTATTGGGCTACGCGGACCAGTCCTGCGTGGCTGGGCGGTGATTCTGGAAGTGGAACTCAAGGAGGATAACGACCAGCCATCCACACTGAAGTTGAAGGCCATTGGACCGAATGACCGCCGGTATCGAAAACATTTTCTCCACCTGGGTGGTCTCGGAATTCGCGACCTGTGCATACAGGGCTCTGATCTGCTGATCCTTGCAGGGCCGACCATGGATCTCGACGGCCCGGTGACCATTTTCCGGTGGCCGAAGGGTACAGATCCGAAAGGGGAGAGCGTGGTTCCGGCCATCGAGTTGGAACGCGTGCTGGATGTGCCCTATGGCCAAGGTGTAGACCATGCCGAAGGCATGACGTTGTTCTCGCCGGAGGGGGGTGCAGCCCGCTCACTCCTAGTAGTGTACGACTCTGCGTCCAAGAACCGTCAGTCGGGAAGGAGCACAGTGGCGGCAGACGTGTTCCGCTTACCTCCAACTTCCGAGTAGGGTATGAGATCAACTCGGAGTGTAGGACAAACCGGGGGCAAATCGGTAGGACGTCAGCGGAGATGTTGGTTTGGGTAGCTGAAATGCTACGGTATCTCCATGGATGAGGTCATCGTCACAATCCACGTTTAACAAATTCACATCCTGTTGCGTGAAATCAGCCCAGAGATCTGGCATCAGGTATGGGTTCTTTTTGACAGTACGATCGCTAACCTGCACGACACGCTCCTGTTCGCGATCGGCTGGAGCAATTCGCATCTTATCGGTTCATCATCCATGGGAAAGCATACGGCGTCTCCACGTCGGCGAGATCGCTCCTCGAACGACCCAGGTATGGTTAGCTGATTTTCGCCTTCAGGACAAGCCCAAATGAAAGGGTCAACGCTTACTTCTCCGCGACTTGGAGCGCATTCCGCAGGGCTTGAATCGTCAGGGGCGCATTCCCTTCGCTGCGGTTATTCACCAGGACATACGCCTGTCGCTGCTCTCCCACCGCTTTTTTCACCAGGTCCACGGTATCTCGCCGCATCTCTGGAAGCTCTTCCACAATCTTGGTATACGGCTCCGCTCGTTTCTTCGCAGCTTCATAAGACATCTTGAGCGGCGTCAGGAGGCGCAGGACCGTGAAAGGCGTCGTGAAGCAATCCTCCATCCGTTGATGCTGCTCCCGTAATGGCGGCATGTAGGACCAATGATTATAGACATGGGCGACGCCATGATGCTCTAAGACCTTGCGATAATCAGGACCTAGCAAGCCCGCATTCCTGATCTCGACCGCATAGCGAAAATCCTTGGGGAGTTGGCTGAAGAAGGTATCCAGTCGCGAGCAGAACTCCTCGCTCGACATCCCGTGGCGTTGGAACTCAAACAAGAATGGGCCGGTGTGTAGTCCAAACTTCGCTTCTCGGTAAGGTGTGAGCACGAAATCATTAAATAGCTTCGCATCAAGAAATCGAGGATTCGGTTGTCCGGCCTTCACGCCGTAGCGCGACTGTTTTGCCCATTGAGGAACCGTGATCTCCTCCCAAACCTTGAAGCACATCTCGAAATCTTCAGGAATCTGGTTCAGATAGTGCCGAAGTTGATTCGCGGTCGGCGGCCGATAGAAGGTGGAGTCATTTCCGACCGTGCGAAAGCAAGGTTCACCGTTGTGGAGATACTGACAATATTCACCCAGACATTCTCGCGCAAAGGTCGTCTTGGCGTACTTCTTGAGATAGACCTGGCCTTGCCAGCCTTCATAGGTCCAGGTGGAGGTTCCAAAGCGAATCAGGGGTGAGAGGGGCATGGAACGGGAGTGTACTGGCTACACGCGTAGCTCCTCAAGAGGCTCACTCGGTGCCGGGATTCCACCGGTGGTCAGGAGTTGTAGTGTTCTCACGGTGACCGTAACGGTCGAAAAATGCTCTTCGACCAAGCCTCTCACTACATAGGCCTGATTTGTCGCCAGCAGATGGCAGTATTCCCGATAGGCGGCGGGAAACACGGTGGCATCATATATTCCGGTCTGATCCTCCAGGGTCATGAACTCCATCGGCTCACCTTTTTTCGTGGAGACGATCTTCTCCGTGAGGAGCCAGCCGATCAGGGTGACATGTTTCCCCACATACTGATCTAAATCCTTCGCGAGCATGTGTGGGGTCTCAGCCAGTGCTTCCGTGAACAGATCGAGCGGATGGCAGTGGAGTGGAAAACCGAAGAGGGCCAGTTCATGCTGCAATTTCTTCTGAGCTGAATACTGCGTGGGGATTGGGATGGAGCTCGGTGGCTTGGCCGCTTGCGCGGCAAAGACGCGCCAGAGTAGGGCCGGTCTGGTCAGTTCACCGGCAATCGAATCCAAGCAGCCGGCTTTGATCAACAATTTCGCTTGGGCGTAGTCCAGCTTCACGCGACTCAGAAAATCTGACAGCGATTGGTACGGACCATGCTTTTCCCGCTCTGCGATGATCCGCTTGGCGAGGTCTTTTTGAAGGCCTTTGATCTGCATGAGTCCCACCCGAACGGTGGTTCCTGATCCGGTGTAGGCCCACGCACTCGCATTGATGTCCGGCGGCAGGATGGTGAGGCCCATCCGTCGTCCCTCTGATAGATAGGCGAAGGCTGAATAATAACCGCCTTGATTACTCACCACGGCAGCGATGAACTCGGCGGGATAGTGCGCGCGCAGGTAGGCCGACTTGAAGCTCACTTGGGCGTAGCTGGCACTGTGTGGCTTACAGAAGCTATAGCCCGCGAAGCTCATGATCATGGCCCAGATCGCATCGATCACACGACATTCCACACCACGAGCCATGGCTCCCTGATAGAACTGGCGTTGATAGTCTCGCAGTTGCCGTTCCTTGTGTTTCTTGCTCAACACCTTCCGAAGCTGATCGCCGTCTTCAACCGAAGATCCACCCAAGGCAACTGCCACTTTCATGACATCTTCCTGATACACCATGATGCCGTGCGTCTCTGCCAGGACCTCATCGAGCAGCGGATGAAGCGACTGATATCGCTGCCCATGGGCTCGACGCACGAATTCATCGGCGAACACATTCGCAGCGGGACGGATGATCGACGATACCACCACGAGATACTCAAAGACATCGGCCACGGCACGTCGAGCCGGCGGCATCCCGCCCCAGAGCTTCTTGAGTAAGAGCCTCGTTGCGGGAGACTCGACGTAGAAGCAGCCCATCGTCTCGCCGCGCCGAATGAGGTCCTTCGTGGCTGGATCAGTGATCGGGTCCCAAGTCGCATAGTCGATGACCCGGCCAGTGTTGCGGGCGACGGCCGCGATCGCGTCACGGATGACCGCGAGCGAGCGATTGCCCAAGAGGTCGATCTTCACGAGCCCCGCGTCTTCTGTCTGATCCTTCTCCCATTGAATCACCGGTAATTTGGAAGCCGAGATTTCCACCGGCACATAGCGTCGGATCTCATCCGGGACCAGTACGACGCCGCCAGGATGGAGACCTAGATTCCTGAAGTGGCCGTCCAATTGTATCGACCAGTAGAGAATCTCCGGCCAGGGATTCCTGAGGTTCAACGCCCTGCAGACGTCCCGCGCCCAGTCTTGCACCGTCATCCCTGGCCGCACATCAACGAAGTCGGCTCGTCGCTGCAGAAAGTTCAGCGCCTTGCCGATTTCAGCGGCGGGCAGGCCATAGATCTTCGCGATCTCACGCAAGGCGGCGCGCGTGGCGAGGGTGTTTTGATTGGAGACCATGGCTGCGTGTTGGTGCCCATAGTGAGCGAACACCCAGTTGAGAATCTTCGGTCGCTCATCCCACGGGAAATCAATGTCGATATCCGGCGGATCGTGACGACCGGGATTGAGAAACCGTTCGAACAACAGATGGTGTTTGATCGGATCAACGTGCGTGAGGCCTAGACAGTAGGAGACGATTGATGCCGCGGCGGACCCTCGACCACATGTCCGTGGCGCTTGACGGACAATTTCATCCACCACAAGAAAGTAGTCGGCATAGCCCTTGTCACAGATCACGGTGAGTTCCTTCTCGATACGCTCTCGGACGACGGGAGACAAGGCACCATATCGCCAGATGGC
Source organism: Nitrospira sp. CMX1 (assembly GCF_054902215.1). Classification (NCBI taxonomy): domain Bacteria; kingdom Pseudomonadati; phylum Nitrospirota; class Nitrospiria; order Nitrospirales; family Nitrospiraceae; genus Nitrospira; species Nitrospira sp. CMX1. The sequence goes on from NZ_JBUBKD010000033.1 coordinate 27,622, forward strand.
GCCGTCATAGGTCTTGCGGCGCAGGGTTTCGAAGGCGGCGTCCGAGGAAAGCTGACGGAAGGAGGGAAAGATGGTCTGTTTAAAGTCCCAATCAGTGTGGCACTGCTCGGCAATCCGCCACGTGTTCGTCATCGCTTCCGGCACGTGAGGCAGATGTCGCGCGAGCACGGGTTCCGGCATGAGCCAGTGAGATGGGAGCGCACAGTGATCGGGCTTGAGTCGTGAGAGTGTCGTGTTTTCAGCGATCGCGCGTAGCAGCCGATGGGCCTGATAGTCGGCTGGGTGGAGGAACGCGGCACGGGTGGTGGCTACCGGCGGCAGTCTGAGTCGGCGGCTCAATGCCACCGTGACTTGTAAGGTGGGACCCGGTGTGAGTTCGACATAGAGATCCTCTCTTGAGTCTGTCTGCCAGGCGGTCAGGGCGACAGGATCATCGGATAGCAACACCAGTCCCGTGCGATGCTGAGCCACGGTCGCGATGAAGTTAAAAAACTCATCGCAGTGGCGGGCGGATAGAATCCGACAGAGATTGGCGTACCCTGTGGGGTTCTTCGCGAGTAGGACAGCCCGGTGCTGACCTGAGACAAGTTCTGCCCCTATGATGGGTTTGAGTCCATGCTCTCGCGCGACCTCCAGAAAGCGGATCGCGCCGTACAGCCCGTTGGTATCTGTGAGGGCGAGGAACTCCTGCCCTTGATTCCTGATCGCCTGGCAGAGGACCTCCACCGTCGGCACGCCCCACATCGGCGAAAAGGACGAATGTGTATGCAGGTGGACGAAGGCCACTCAATCACTCCTCCCATACCGAATGGCCTGCTCACCGAATCGAGCATGGAGCTGATCGAACGCGACGGAGAGCTTCTTAGCCCGCTCCTGCCGACGCTGTTCCTCGACAGGCCGAGCATCAAACAGCACGCCTTGCTCGGCAAAGCCAGTCAAGCCAGCCATGCTGAGGGTCATCGCGCGGAGTCGAATTCGCCGACGCATACATTTCTGAAAGAGCGACAGCACCACGGGGGACAGATCACATTCCCAGCAGGTCTCAGGCCTGACGCTCTCGTATTTGGTCACTTCAAGGCGGTCGCTGTACCGGATCGTCAGGGTGAGATGGCCACAGACGCGACCCTGACTCCGGAGCGTCCGGCAGAGCCGTTGCAGCGTGTCGAGTAATCGACCTGTGAGAATAGAATCATCGATCTCATCTGGATCGAGGAGGACCGTCTCTTCGAGATGGGGCTGACTCGCTGGTGGCAACACCGGCAATGAATCGATCCCTTGCGCCCAGCGGGAGAGTTGCCCAGCATAGTCTCCCAACGCCATTTCCAACGCGTCAACGGGACTCTCCGCCACGTCACCGAGCGTATCGAGGTTCAGATCATCGAGCCGCGTCAGCACTTGCCGCATGCAAGGCCGCTGCAAGCCCGGCAGGGTGCGCACCGACAGCGGTGCCATGAACATTGGCTCCGACCCTGGCCGGACATCATACAGTTCTGACGGCTGAATCAACGTGGCCGCAGTCTGAGCCACCAGCTTGTTGCTCCCCACACCAGCGACCCCATCAAGTCGATATTGAGCGAGGACTTCATGCTGGACCTTCGCCGCGACATCATACGCTGGTCCAAAGAGTCGTCCAGTGCCAGTCAGATCCATCACGAAGGAGCCAGACTGAACCGGTTCCCAGACCGGAGCATAGCGACTCACGATTTGAAGCAACGACGCTTCCGCCGTACGGATTCGAGAGAGATTCGGAGACAGGACGTGCAGGGAGGGACAGACCCGTCGCGCTTGCTCAACGGACATCCCGATCCCAAGGCCTGCTTGTTCAGCTTCGGATGAGACTTCACGCAGAAGCGCACGCGAAGTATTTAACGGGGCGATCGCCAGTGGTCGCGTCGAGAGGCTGGAATCATGCAACCGCGCGACAGCAACTTCGAAGGCAGGAATCGCAAAGCAGACAATTTGGCGGTCCATGGTGCCAACAGCCGAGGCCTCACTTTCGGAGATGACGGATGACGCCGACGACAATGCCTTCGATCTGGAAGCTGTCCGACGGCTTGATGATGATCGGCTGCATGGCGTCATTGGCGGGATGGAGTTCTACTGTACCGGCCTTACGGAGGTACGTCTTGATCGTGGCCTCGCCGTTTACCAAGGCGATCACGGTCTGGCCATTGCTGGCAGACGAGTGTTTCTGCACCACGACAATGTCACCTGGAAAGATGCCCTCATTCTGCATGGACGTGCCTTTCACACGAAGGGCGAAGGTCTCGCCACGACCGACCATGCTTTTCGGCACCTCGACGCGTTCCATCTGAGGAATCGGTTCAATGGGCGCCCCAGCCGCAACCACTCCCGCTAGCGGAATCTGGGCGGAGCTGAGCTGCATGAGGGCTAATTCCACCGTCATGGGAATCGGAACAGTGCCATCTTCATAGCGGATGATCGATCGGCGGGTGCAGTGCAGCGTCTGAGCGAGGGTCTCCTGAGTCATCCCAAGGGTCTTTCGGGCTTCCCGTAACGATCCAGGCCGCATGTGACATAATGTCACATGCTTTCGTGGATCTGTCAAGAGACGTGTCTCGTGGCGGATCTTGCCGCTGGGCGCGTCACCGACTTTGATCCGAGAAAAATTATGGCGCGAGGGAGGAAATTATTAGCCAAACCCTGACCCTTCGTCTCACGGACACGGCGGAAGCCGACCTTGCAGAAATCTGGGCGTACCTTGCAACGAAGGCGACAAATCTGGATTTGTCCAAGGTGGAGAAAAAATCGCACTTACCGCATGGCCACATTCCAGGGCATCACAAATGTATTGATGAGCTAACGGGGCAGCTCAAAGTGCCAAATAGTTCAACCTCGGACTAGTATTCCAGGCTTAGCGGACCTGCCCGAACAGACACATGGGCTGGACTCTCCGCTCCTACCGGTCTGCATGGACTCCTGGTCTGTAGCGCGTTCGTGGGTTGAAATTGGGGGGAATCCCGTTTGTAAGCGGTTCCGTGGCCATTTTTGTCCTGGTGGGGCAAACCCCAAATGGGACCGATTGCCAATGCCAGTGGGGGGGTGTGCCGGTTGTAAGAGAGCGGCATCGGAGTTAGAGGAAGAGAGGTAGGGAAGGTAGGATCAGCAGGTAAGAATGTACGTCGTTAGCGGGGTCCACTTGGGGCGCGGAAATGAGAACAGGATGAGCCACAGATGACCCATCCTGTCCAATCAGAAGCCGCTGTTTATGCGGTTTTCGGAGGTTCTTGAGGGTCTAAATCTGTTTTCAAGACCGGCACGTTCGGCCGCTCCGTCACCCCTCCAAACCGACCTTTGGTTGTCCTGGCGACTGTTCACCATTTTTTCGTTATGGCGTCGCCGGATAAAACCTAATTGAGTTCCTTAGAAGCGTACCAAGCTTGCTTACCCCAAAGACGATATTGCTCATCAACCCTTTAGGAGATCGCGCAGTATACGGTGTTCCGGTGGGTTTGGTAAACACCCATTCGCTTTTTGGGGGGAGTCGTCCCAACGCCTCGCGCACGAGTGAGCTCATCGGAATTGTTCGGGGCTTTGAGCTTTTCAAGTAGGCCACTTGGACGGATACCGTCCCTCGTCCAAAATCGATATCGCTCCACCGCAACGTCAATCCCTCGCTTTTAAGTCGCACGCCACAATAGATCCCGATCAATGCCATCGTTCGCAGCGGTTCCTCGCACTCGGCTAACAGACGGGTCTCCTCGCCGGAACCTGACGGTTAGATGGTCGATTTGGGAGGATGAGATGGGCGTGGGTCAAGCCTTCATTTCAAGATTCACGGTGAGAATGCACCCCGGCACGAGGGCTTCGACAATGTCTTGTTGCTCTGTTGGGAGGGCAACGGTTTCTACCTCGGGAGGCAGGACGATATCGGGGAACGGGAGAGCACGCCGGGAGACGTTCAAGCATATAAATCGCAAGTCTTCAGGTGCGACGGGATTACTCGCCAACTCCTCAATGATCGTCAGCAGCATTCGACTTGGGAGCAGGATTTGGTCGCTCGCAGTCCGACTGAATTGGATGGGTGACGGTTTCCGTCGAAGTTCCTCATCATACGGATCTGTTGGCAGCGGTGACACGAGCAATAAAGAGAGCTTCGGGCTTTGGGAAGGAAGCAGGAGAAATCGGCCTAGAATAACATCCCCAAGATCATTCACATGCCCTTGCGAGTGCAAAAGATCCATAATGTCCGCTGCGAAGGCTTCAGCATCGTCCTGAGGTTCGACCAGGCCATGTTCCAGCATAATGTCCGCGACGTGGGCAAACATCGCTTCCATGGCCGTGTCGCTATAGGGAATCATTTTCCGACCTGTCGTTGTCATCCTCAGCTCCTTGAACCTCGATCTAGCAAAGATCAAAAGAGGGTGTCAAGGGATCACGCCACGTCGCCAAAGTTTCCGGTTGGTAAGAATCTAGCCGGTGAGAACGTTCACCGCGAATAGGCGACGATCCACTTGGGTCAGGACGAGGGCACCGGCTGCGGCGTGAGTGTAGTCGTCGTGGCCACCCGAGCGTGCTGCTGAATCCACACACTGGCTTTGATGAGGATGCCGTTATAGTTATGCTCACCGCACGCGACATCGACTGACTTGGCGACCTACACGACACCACTCGGGCGATTGGGGGAGCCGTTGTTTTCGTGGATGTAGACGAACTGATGGAGTGAGACGTCACTCTTCGGAATGTGGATTCGTTTGTCCATAGAGTTGTTCTCCGCGATGTAGGTATCTACGGCTTCGGTAGCCAACAGCTTGCCCAATTCCTTGTGTGTAGGAGCGAGCGGTTTCATTCCAACACTCCTTTCTTCTTCTCATTGAAGTTGGAAGTCAGTTAAGCTGCATGAAAGATCTTTGTCTATTCTTGAACTGCTGACCGGAGGGAGTGTCTATGAAATGTCCACAATGTTTTACGGAAAACGATGCCTCGGCCACGAAGTGCTCAGTGTGTGAGCAGACATTGAATGCACCACGAGCAAAATCGGTGAGATACATGAGCTTCTATGCCGAGTATTTTGCCTTTCGGGAATTGGTGACTCCGCAGCTGATTAAAGTGATCTACTTTGTCGGAGCTGGCTTCATCACCGCTGCGGGGCTGTTGTCGATCCTGTCTCCTGATGCGCTGGATGAGTATGCGGCTGGTCCGATTTTCACTCGCCTTGGCGGAATCGCGGCCCTCGTGGTGGGCAATCTGGTCTGGCGCATCATGTGTGAAGGGGCCATCCTGCTCTTTAGTCTTCATGACCTGTTGGTCAGCATTGATACGCGGACAGGGTTGCTGGTGCAGCAGGGCAAACGCACTGAACCGTGAGACGACTCAACCGGCACGTCTCCTTGAATACGTTCAGGTCTCTTCTTGAATGCCACATGCTGGGATTGTGGTGGTTCAATGTAGAAGAACTTCGATGGCCGTGAGAGACACCAGCCGAATCGACGAGTATGAGGGATGGCGCTGCATCGTCCGAATCAGGTTGGGGTAGAGTTGGGTTTGTAACTGGCATGTGGAGATTTTTTCGATGCCATCGATGAGGTACTGACAAGAGGCGCTATCGAAAAGAGTTTGGGCGTCGGTCGGGCTGAGCTTGAGATAGGCGACGATGTCGGTTTTACTGATCCAGATGGGGGGTCGCTTACAGGGTGCTGGCTCGGTAAAATACGGGTCTGACCTCTTGAATGTGGGCGACGCGCAGAGCGTTTGCAGCTTGCGCGGGTTCAGGCGCAAATCCCAATATTGATGCAAGGGGTTGATGTGGTCTACGTTCATGTGGGATCCATCATGGACCGACGCGCCGCAGACGGCCAATTATCATAAATATGACAGCCCCTTCAGAGGAGTCCACGAAGATGCAATTCGCAGAATCGTTCTGCAGTTGTGAGGGTAGGACTCGATTAGACAAGCCAAATCGGATTCACTACATCCGCTGAGTCTGAACAGATGATTGACAGGCCTCGGGGCATTTTTTGTTCGTATCGGGGATCTCCTTCAATGGTGCCTCTTGAAGCGCATTGAGCTTTACTAGCCTTTTTATTTCGTGCCTTAACCGGTCATTCTCTTCCCGGAGAGATGCGATCCTGTCTGTTTTGAGTGCAAGGTTTGAGTGATAGAGTCCGTATTGCACGCCTCCAATCAAGAGAGAGAGCGTCAATAGGCTTATGCCAAACGATAGCGGTGCTTGCAAAACTACTTGCCACTCAACCTGCCACCACCTTTCGTTCCTCATAGCCTACACCCCCTCTTATGTAGAGAACGGTATGATAGAGTTTTCATGATGTAGTGTCCAGATCACCCGATTCCATTTTTGCGCTGGTACTGCAACCCCAATATGGGACCAAGGCTTCTCAACGGGGGTGGCATCGGGGGAGCAGATGATATTGCGACATGCTCTGATCCTTCTTACTAGATTCACCACGCGTTTGCCTCACACCTCTTTTGCCTCAGTTTCGTGTACCCCAGCTGTGGCATTGACCTCGTACCTTCCCACGATCTGAACCGGTCATTTCTCTTGGTCCTGCAAAACTCAATGAGTCTCAAAATCTATGATCAGGTGGGGGGTGTGCCGATTGTGGAGGGGGAGGTAGGAGCCGCACGTCAGGAGGTATAGTGTGATTGGGGTTCACTCGGAGTGCTGAAATGGAAACAGGATGGGCCGTAAAGGACCCATCCTATCCAATCAGAAGCCATGAATCCAGGATTTGGGGGGCTGAGGATCTGAAACTGTTTTCAAGACAGGCAGGTTCGACCGCTCCGTCACCCCTAATGTTGCGCTTCTGGTAGTTACGAGATCGCGCGGCCTTGGGTGTTTCGGTTGACCTGGTGATCAGCCATTCGTAAACAGAGGCCACTCGCGTGAAGGCGATTCGACAGTATTCGCGACGTGTCTTATTGTCTTTCTGGGTTCGTCGGTTCGCTTATCGAGATGTTCAAGACTTTTGGCTACCGCGTCTAGCATTGTATCGAGGATTTTCATATACCAACTCAGCCCGTTCATGCTCCGCCCATAATCGCACGCCATAGACTTCTTGTAGCTCCTGCTTGGCTTTCTCGTCGCCTTTTCTCGCCTTTCGAAACAAGCGCTGGCGATTCAGGTCTTCTTCTTCTTGACTCAAGGACCACGATGCTCCCATTTCGACTCCTTTTTTGTATACGAATATTTCCGTTAGGGGTCTTAGAGGAGGGGGGTTGTACACGAATTGGACGCCCAATTCAAGGTGGGAAGAGTCGGGGCTAGTTCTGAAACTGTCCAGGGCCGTATGTCCGGGCTTCGAGTGTGCCGGGGGTATTTCATGGCAGGGTCAGACCAGGTCGGAACTTGGTCAGCAACCCACATCGACTGCGTTTTTCTCCTGATGCTGCTGCCTCGAGCGAATATAGGAAGCTTGTGCCATAAGAGAAGACATCCATCGGTCAACAAATGCGCCATCTTTCATGAGAATTCATCATAGGATTAAGCACCTCGAGACTCACTGCCACGCAACAGCTCCAAACCCGGTCTTGCCAAGGAAGACATACAGAAGACTAATTGTTTCGACCGTCTGATCACGGAATTCGACATTGGGATAGTGCGCATCGCGGTGTGAGACGGCATAGCGGAGCGACACCCCGTGTGGACCAACAATGCGGAAGGTCAGAGATGTTTCACCGCGCAGGATGTTTTCTTGTCCGTGCGGCTCCGCAGAGAAAAGACCACTGGTATAGTACTCACGTCCTGTGAAGTCGAGCATGGCGTGATTTCCAACGATCAGCCGCAGCGCGAGAAGTCCTTGACCTGTGGTCCCATAGTGGTAGTCACGTTCCTCAGTACGTTGGATGCTGCCGGCCGCGCCATAACCCGAACCGGCAAGTACAACGCCTTGAAGAGCAATCGAGGGCGACAGCCACGATTGCCAGACGGTGCCAAGTGAAAGCGCGACGCTGGAGACCCGGAACACTTGCGGTGAAATATAGTCATAACTGCCGAACAAGCCCCATGCTCCGCGAGTCGATTCTCCGAACGCATAGGATGTGCCGATCAACAAGCCGCGTGTGTTGATGCTTTCCAGCGTATTGGTCGTGACCGCCGTGATATGAAAGTCAAAATAGTCAAACGGACGTGTGTAGCGATAACCCGGCTTGCCGGGCAAGCCATACGTAAACGTAACATCGCCGATGCCTCCATGCTCTCTCACACCTGAAGGAACGTGATGACTGCTTGTTGAAACTATACCGCCGAGTCGTAGGCGCAAGAAGGTAGCTGGTTGGCGACTGGGGAAGACCGTATCGAAACGGTCACCAAATATGAGGCGATTGAACCCCGTAGGAGGTGAGAGTACCGTTGCTCCAAGCGCTCGCCAGAAGCCAGGCCGTCCCTCGTTGGTTTCGAGCAACAGACTCGCCATACGAAAAAGCGGCTCTCCCAACAAGGATCCGCCGATAGGAGTGGCGATCATGTCGTTGATGGATGGCGGCGATGTCTCGCCCGCAATTTCCCAAAAGAAACTCCCCGCAGAGCTATAGAGCAACGACTCCCAGAAGTTCAGGCCGGCCGATCGCGCGAGCCCGTAGTACACACTGCCGCCGTATGGATGCAAGAATTGATTCACCGAAAACTGATCGTTGTCGAGCACCCATTTAGACTCGGTGAGTTGTTGCCAGATGGTATTTCCATCGGTGCGATAGACTGGCTTGGGGTCGACAAACTCCCGATCGTATCGATTGAGGAGGAAAATATAGGCGAGGATTTCGCTCATGGGAATGATGTAACTGCGACCGGCACCGGTCTCCCAATTAAGGACTGTGCTTCCACTGCTGAATGTTGTGTGGGGGGCGTGCGTGGCATGATCGGGAAGGGTCGGACCAATCTGCCCATCTGCGTGGCTCATTCCGGCTTGAGAGAGGGAGACATCAGCCGCCCCCGTTGTTGGCGCCAGAAGTGTCAATACTAGGACGATGGACAATAAGTAAGACATCCTTCCACGAGTGCGAATTACTGTAGGCTCTGGTAGGCTCAGGTGGTACTGGGCATTTCCCTAGGCCAGAACAACCGGTACGATGCATGGAATTGTTCTATTGTACGTACTGTACCTAGTTTGGGGAAGCTTGAAACGCACACATGCTGCGAAAGACGTTGTACGGATAACTCTCCGCCACTTTCAACTCAACACGCTCTTTCTCCGATTGACACTCCTCATCCATCAGAAAGTGTTTTAATGCTACTTGTTCGGTATCGGCAACGGGTAACAGAAGGACGATCACGAGAGGCCAAACTAATCTGCTTCCAGTGAACGTGGCACGAGAAAAGTGCATAGAGTGGGGTAGGGGGCGTAATTAACCCGGGTTGCAGTCAACCGAGCCGTGTTCACTTCTGCGATCTGCACTGTCGTCGGATCGAATCCACAAAGCATAATTATCCTCGTCGACATATGCCGTAATGTGGTTTCCTTTCTCAATGATCGGCTTGTCCGTCCTCTTGTCGGTAAGCAAGCTCACTTCTTTCCCACTTTCGTCCTTTACGACAAAATAATCTCCGTCCGCGCTTATGAGTTCACCGGAAATGGTACGAGTGCCTCTATCCTGATCTTGTTCGACCCGTAGGGCATTTTGCCCGGGTGGTATTTCACAGAGGGATCGCTTCGATTCGGTTGCTGCAAACACGACATCGCTCACCTGAAGCAGGGTAAACAGCCCAAGAAACAGCACACTACTGCCTGATGCTCCTCGAATAATTTGTGAAGTCATCATAAATCCATCCTGGGTTGAGATGTCTTGATTGAGATCTTTCGATGTGGTCTCCGGCACATCAACAGGTAAGAGCGTTTGCGGTTCTCTATCCTACCAGCCTCTGCTTGATTGGATCTCTAATGATAAAGATGCTACTCGCCTCAACGATATCCTAGAACTAGTAAACTCCCTGGCGTTAGGCAGGGCGGTACTTAACACATGAACGGTGGGATATGCTTTTACGTCCAGTACATATCGGTAAGCCCTGGAAACAGTGGCATGGTCCAGTCACGTCTGCTTCTCGACGCATATGCGCTTGTGCGAGAACTCTCGGTTTGCCTTAATGTCCTGCAGGTTTGAAGTCCTATCATGATTAGGGATAATCCCATGGTCGTCCATTGTCGATCGCCTATAGGTTACCGGACTGAATTCATATCAGAGGGTTTTCGCATGGCAGATCGCAAGGTTTGCAGCGCTGGTTTACCTAGGAGAGGCTATCATGGGGAAAATGGTTGAGTGCGCCACCGTTGATCCATCATCCGGATGCGAGCATGTTGTAGGAGGCAAGACCGAAGAGGAAGTCCTGAAGAATACGGTAGAACACGCGAAACAACATGGGATTCGGGAGATCCTCCGAATCACCAAGTCAAAGTAAAACCAGCAATCAGAGATGAGAAGCAGCGATGCCCTGATCAGTGCGTCTTGTACTGATGGAGAGAAGTTTGGACGCCGACAGATCATAGACGGAGGAACTGCTCGCATTGGAACCCATAAGGTTGATGGCTACGGATGTTTCACATCTTCCGCTCTCGTTTTCAACGTCTGTCACTGTGTTGATACCACGAGAGGGTACACTCGCTTGATCTCGCCATGTCGGGAACGGCCGACGTTATGATTTCATGTGGGGAGCGATAGCTTGTCCGAGGAAAGTCAGAAACAATTCGTCAACCGTATCTCGTCCTTTTAATTCGGGGTGATGAAGTGCGACGGGATAAACTCATTCTTTAGAAATTTTTTCCTGACCTCCCATATATGGCCGGAGTGCCGGTGGAATTTCAACCGATCCATCAGGTTGTTGAAAGTTTTCTAAGATGGCGACTACGGTTCGTCCGACGGCCAGGCCTGAACCGTTGAGCGTGTGCACAAAGTCGGCTTTCGCCTCTTTCTTTCCGCCAGCGGGTCGATATTTGATGCCTGCGCGCCTGGCTTGGAACGATTCGAAATTGCTGCAGGAGGAAATCTCCCGATACTGTTGTTGAGAGGGTAACCACACTTCTAGGTCATAGGTCTTGGCGGCGGAAAATCCCATATCCCCGGAGCAGAGTGCCATCACGCGATAGGAGAGATTCAAGTCTTGCAAGATCGATTCTGCGTGCCCTGTCAGGCGCTCAAGTTCCTCATAGGACCGATCGGGCGTGGTGAACGCAACCAGTTCTACCTTGTTGAATTGGTGGAGGCGTATGAGCCCTCTTGTATCTTTTCCATAGGATCCCGCCTCTCGCCGAAAACAGGGCGTATAGGCGGTATATCGTAGCGGTAAACGGTCTCCGCTCAGGATCTCTTCACGGTGCAGATTCGTGATCGGTACTTCTGCGGTGGGAATGAGGAAGTAGTCTTCGTCTTTCAGACGAAAGAGATCCTCCTCGAATTTAGGAAGTTGACCGGTGCCCGTCATCGTCGATCGATTCACCATGAGAGGAGGAATCACTTCTCGATATCCATGTTGGGTGGTGTGACGATCGAGCATATAGTTGATCAACGCTCGTTCCAGCCTGGCACCGGTCCCAGTCATGACGGAAAACCTGGCTCCGGCGATCTTTGCGGCCCGATCAAAATCCAAGATGCCGAGGCTTTCCCCGATTTCCCAATGAGGTCTGGGAGTAGAGGAAAAAGACGGGATGGCTCCCCATCGACGAACTTCAACATTTTCTGATGCATCACCCCCCGCCGGGACGGAGGCATGGGGGAGGTTGGGGATGCGAAGGGCGACATCGCTCAGCGCCTCTTCGACCGTTCGCAACGCTCCTTCGGCTTCTTTGATACGGTCTCCCAGCTGCTTCATCGCGGCCATGGCGGTTTCAGCCGGTTCTTTGGCTCGGCGTAGACGAGCGACCTCTTCAGAGCCTTTATTGAGTTCGAATCGGAGCTGCTCAACCTGCGTCGTGATGGTTCGTCGTTGTTCGCTCAACTGCTGGATGTTGCTCCATTGGACGTCGTTTCCGCGTCGTCCCAGAGCGGTGCGGATGTGGTCGAGATTGTCGCGAAGCTGCTTGAGGTCGTGCACAGGGTATCCTTTAAAAAGCGGATGGAATCTAGCATCTAGGTTTCTGAGAGTCAACGAAACGGTCAAGGTGTTTCAGCAGGCTCTGCTCGCCAGGGCTGGAGTTTGACATCAATCGAGCATAGAGCAGAGGATAGGCCGATGCGCCGGATCTCCAATCCCCCCAACCCCTTCGAGTCTCAGCATCGTGATCTCCTTGAGCCGGCGGCTGTCGCGAAGTTAATGCTTTATTCAGACGAGAGTCGGGAGATCTTGAGTCATAACGACAGCCCAGATTTACCGTTTCGCTGGAGTGTGAATCCCTATCGCGGCTGCTTTCATGCCTGTGCCTATTGTTATGCACGTCCTACTCATGAGTATTGGGGATTTGGCGCTGGAACCGACTTTGACAGTAAGATCGTGGTCAAAGAAGATGCGCCGCGGCTGCTGCGGCAGGCTTTTGAGAAGACTGCGTGGCGGGGAGAGCTGATTCTGTTTTCTGGAAATACGGACTGCTATCAACCGCTTGAAGTAAACCATCGATTGACCCGTGCCTGTCTGCAAGTTTGTGCCGAGTATCGAAATCCAGTGGTGATCATCACGAAGGGGGCGTTGGTCCTGCGTGATGTCGATGTACTTGTTCAACTGCAACGAGAAGCGTGGGTGCTGGTGTATTTCAGTATTCCATTTTCGTCCGATGAGGTGGCTCGTAGGATAGAACCACAAGCCCCGTCGATCACTAAGCGGTTTGCCGCCATGCAGGCGCTTTCTGCTGTCGGCATTCCCACCGGCATTTCGATCGCACCCGTCATTCCTGGTCTCAATGAAGAGGATATTCCGGATTTGCTTGAGCGAGCGCAGCATGCCGAGGCCTGTACGGCGACTTACAGTCTGTTGAGATTGTCAGGAAGTGTGGAGTCAGTGTTTGTTGATCGGATTGCGGAGGCGTTCCCGGAACGGATTGGAAAAGTCACCAACCGTCTCCGTGAAATTCGAGGCGGGGCATTAACAGAGAGTCGATTTTTTAAGCGACAAAAGGGGCAAGGGCCCTATTGGAAATTGATCGAACAGCTCTTTGAGCTTGCAAAACGGAAGGCGGAATTTCCTGAAGACGGCTTGCGTCCCGTTCCACAGACATTTCGACGGCCAGGACGCGAACAACCGTCTCTGTTTTGAGCAGGGAGGAATGGATGAAGCATAACCCAGGCTTCTTGAAACTTGTCGACCAAGCGAAGCAACGGGTGAAGGAATGTAGCGTGGTTGAGGTGAAGGCGCGTCTCGACCGGGGTGAGCGGTTCCATTTCATCGATATCCGTGAGGACCATGAATTCGCTCAGGACCATGCCAGAGGCGCCCGGCATCTTGGGAAAGGAATTATTGAGCGGGATATCGAGTCGGTGGTTCCTGATAAACAGGACTCCATCGTGCTGTATTGTGGAGGAGGCTATCGATCGGCGCTGGCTGCCGATGCGTTGCAACAGATGGGGTATGAGAATGTGATGTCGATGGGTGGGGGCATCCGCGCATGGCGGGAAGCAGGGTTTCCTCTGGAATGAGCGAAGACCTGTATTGCCCGGACTACTTGTTGACTCGATCGAACTCCTTAATGACTTGCTCCGTGAGATCAATTGTATCCTTGTTGTAGATCACGATTTTGACGGTCTGCTCACTGCCTTTGTCGACGACGAGGGCCACGCCACCTTTTTCTGCGACAGTCTGGGTGGCGGTTGAGATCTTCTTCATATACTCGTCAACTAATTCTTTTTGTTTTTTCTGAAGTTCCGCATTGAATTCTTGCGCGCGCTTCTGGAAGTCCTGAACCTTCCCTCGGAATTGCCCCTCCTTTTCCTTCTTCTCTGTGTCGGTCCACTTGTTGAGGGTTTGATCTTTCAGTTGCTTCTCTGTATTGCGAAGCTCCTCCTCATCCTTGGCCAGGAGCTTCTGCCTGGTCGACACATATTCTTTCAGCCCTTCGAGCGCCCGCTTTCCTGCCTTGGACTTTTCTAACACCGATTGCGGGTCCACGACCCCCATCTTGAATTCCGCCGCGTGACTGAATGAGGCAACGAGGAGAGGGATGGAAACAAACAGCACGGCAAGCAACAGTGCCCGAAAAGCAGAAATGGACATGGCGTCTCCTGTATGTGGTCACTAAACCGAGGAAGCCTCGGCAGAATAACTGTGGATCAATTGCTCTGTCAAGCGAATGACCGGTTACCAGGAATCAAAACTGATGGGCTCTTCACGAATCCAAATTTCGATCCCGTGTTGCCATTTCAATCGTCGTGCGACTGCGTTCAGCGCGCGTTCATCCGCGTGATTGGGATCGAACGGATCATGAACTTTCTGCAGTTTTTCTTTTTTGAGAGGCGGCTTCAATCCAAGGTCCTTCATGGCAAGGGCTACCAGGTTCAATTGGAAGAAGCGGGGTATTTGATTCAGCTCGACCATGGCTGCTTCCATGGTGCCATCCGCAGCACGATAGGTGTGATAGAGCTCAACGACACGGCCTTTCAGCTGGGTCCGCTCTGACTCTGTAAATTCAAGCAAAGCCAACTCGACGAGGAGCGCGTTGGTCGCGCCATTGAACGACGGCATATCCAGAAGTTTGCTGAGAAATCCCATGGAAATCCTCGCGACAAGATCATGAAGTCGTGATGCGGCACCCCTTTCCTTTCAGGAAACGAGTGAAGGTTTCGGGAGAGTGTACTGAAACAGGCGGTGTTTTTCTAGGCCGCAAAAAGAGGGGGAAGGCGGCCTTGGATCAGGCGAGACTTGACCAGCATCCGGCTACTTGAAGAGATCCTTGATGGTCTGAGTCGCGGAGTCCACCGCGTTCTGGATGGTTTTGCTCGTGGTATGTACACCAACTGCTACCATCGCCGTGCTGACTCGCTGAATGATCGGGCCGAGGATCTGTTTGGTGACTTCACCGGCTGTGACTCCGTCTGATTTCCTGCCGATGTCTTGTAGGTGCAAGTCAGGGATCGGCACCGAGACGGCTTCGCCACCAGGCAGCTCGGTACTCATGCGGGCTGTCGCGTTCTTCACGTGCACATGTTTGATGATGAGTTTCTTGCCGGATTCCGAGTCCCGACGGTTCTTCCTGGTGTCTTGCTCTTGGCCGATTGAACGTTCAATGTTTTGTTGCAGTACATCGAGGTTGCTTTTGCCCGAGGCGTACTCGTACGTGATCTCCGGTTTGATAAGGGTGAGTTCTTTGATCCGGATCACGTCCGTCGTGAGCGAACCAATATCGAGTGTTACACCGACTTCGCCGAGCGACAGAGCCTGTTTGGTCTTGAAACCATCCGGATTACCGAGCACCACACCATACAAAGCTGCTTTGCCGTCGAGGGGATTGATCTTAGCGTTTGAGAGCGTGACCGATACGCCAGTGATGTCGGGTCCGTAGTAACGAATTGCCGAGCTAATGTGTCTCTCGTGGGCCAAGAAGTGGTAAGCCTACACCTTCCTGACCGGGGACTGACTTGACGAATCCGAGGGAGGTGCCTAAAAATACAAAAATTTTGTTAGCCAGGAAGGTCACTATGAAGTTTCATCATGTGAGAAGGGTGGTGTGTGCGATTGGGCTTGTGTTGGCTGGGCTAGTCGTAGTACCTGCATTTGCCCATGAAGATCGGACGCCAACAGGCTCGTGGGAAGGAGTCGCCCGCTCAACTACGGCATCGCTTCCTCCGTTGACGACCCTCTTGACGTTCGGTGCAGACGGCAATCTCGTCGAGTCACGTCGACTCTATCTGCCGGAGTCTCCGCTTGGCCCTCTGCTGGCCACCACAGGTCATGGGGAGTGGCGCCGTTCGAAGAACGGCGGATTCGAGGCCACGATTGTGCTGCTCTACCAAGGTGCTCCTGATCATCCCACCTCGCCGGGCATTGTGATTGGTAAGGAAAAGGTGCGGTATCAGTTTCAATTGATCCGCGGTGGTGAACAACTTCAAGGAACCATTTTGGTAGAGATTCAAGATGCTGCGGGCAACATCGTCTTCTCCGGCCCAAGCACCATCGACGCCACGCGCATCTGGTCAGCGCCCTTACCGTAACTGCGGTGCAGAGGTCTGGAGTTGCGGCCTACCATTTCTATCGAGCGGATCTCACGGCTTGGCTCCGAAAAATGAGCCAATGATCATGCATGACACGGATGTAATCCGCCTGACTCATCGATGCAAGCATCTGTCGTGTATCTGCCGTATGGGCTGCCCACTTCAGGCCAGAATTCGGCAATAGATTGCTGTCTGCCATTGGCTTGACCTTCATTTCTGGCGGCACCTATAATCCCGTAATCCTGCTACCGGTTAACTGTAACGTACTGATTCAACGGATAAAATGGCTGAATTCACCCACTTTAACGAATCTGGTCGGGCTAGGATGGTCGACATCAGTGCCAAGAAGCAAACTGAACGGTCAGCCACTGCTCAAGCCAAAGTCTTCTTACTTCCTGAAACTCTTGAAAAGATTCAACGAGGCAAGATCGCCAAGGGCGATGTCTTGGCTGTCGCTCAGGTTGCTGGTGTAATGGGTGCGAAGAAGACGCCGGACTTGATTCCCATGTGCCATCCCATCTTGCTTACCAGTGTCGACATCGTCTTCAAAGAAGAACCGCAACCAGATCCAACAGGCCGCTGTTCCATTGCCATTACGGCCACGGCCAAGACGACGGGACCGACGGGAGTTGAAATGGAAGCCATGACGGCCGCGACGGTTGCGGCGTTGACCATTTATGACATGTGTAAGGCAGTCGATCGGGGCATGAGTTTTAGTGAGGTCTGTCTCCTGTCAAAGTCGGGTGGGAAGTCAGGGACCTATACCAGGGAAGGTTGAGGTGAAGGCGAAGCCATGATGGTGACGATCACGTTATTTGGTATGACGAAAATGCTGGCGGGAAATCAGGCTTCCCTGTCGTTGAATGTGGCGAACGGCCGGTTGGTCAAGGATTTAGTCGGGGCAATCGAGATCAGCCATCCCGCTATCGGAGAACTCATTCAGAAGAAGAAGGTGTTGGTGTCGGTGAATCAGGACATTGCGCACGAGGACACGATCATCAGTGATGGTGACGAGATCGCGCTCTTGCCGCCATTTGCCGGAGGATCAGGGAGTGAACGAGGCGGCGACGATCAATTTGTCCGTGTGCAGCGGGAGAATTTTTCCCTCGATGAGGAACTCGATCGAGTCCGAGGCCGATCGAAACGGATTGGTGGCATTGCCACGTTTTTGGGTATTGCTCGCGATCGATCCCGCGGGCGAGATGTCGATGGGATTACGTTTGAGCATTATGAGGGTATGGCGCAGAAGAAACTGCGCGAGATTCGTGAGCGGGCCCTGAAAGAATTCGACATTCTCGAGTTGTTGATTATTCATCGGTATGGTGAGATCACGATCGGTGAGAATATTGTGCTTATCATCGCCGGGGCGGAGCACCGCGCCGACGCGTTCACGGCCTGTCGGTGGGCCATCGATGAACTCAAACAAATCACGCCGATTTGGAAGCTGGAACATACGCCGGAAGGGGAAGTCTGGGTCGAGGAACATCCTTAGGACTGGGTAAAGCGTCAGTGGTGAGAGGGGTAAAAAGTTTTCAGAGGGAAGAGGAACGCTGTGAATTCAGGATCTATCGGTGCCGATCTTCCAGCTGTGGTCGATACATTCGGTCGCCCGCTTGGCAGCCTGCGATTGTCCGTGACGGATCGCTGTAATCTCCGCTGCAGCTACTGCATGCCGGAGCCTGAGTATGTTTGGTTGCCACGAGAGGATATCTTAAGCTTTGAAGAGATGGCGACGTTGGTCGGCTATTTCACCGACTTGGGCGTCGGCAAGGTCAGACTGACAGGTGGGGAGCCTCTGCTGCGAAAGGATCTGACGCGGCTCGTTCGTTTACTGCGACAGAATCGCAGGATCACGGAAGTCGCCTTGACGACCAATGGCATTCTCTTGGCAGAGCAGGCGCAAGAGCTGTATGAAGCGGGGGTTGATCGGGTTACCGTCAGTCTCGACACGCTTCGACCAGAGCGGTTTCGCCAGTTGACCAGGCGGGATGAATTTTCACGTGTGGTCGAGGGAATTGAATCGGTCGGGAGAGTGGGATTCCCGAATCTGAAGCTGGACACGGTGGCGATTCGTGGATTCAATGACGATGAGCTCATTCCATTGATTGAGTTTGCCAAGCACTACCAGGCTGAGGTGCGGTTTATCGAGTATATGGATGTCGGAGGGGCAAATGAATGGAATCCAGAGAAGGTCTTGTCGCAGGATCGCATTCTTGATCTCCTAGGTCGATGGTACGGCCAGATCATCCCCATCCCGGAGCGTGGCGCGGCTCCAGCGCAACGATTTCGCTTGCCGGATGGGACGATCTTTGGGATTATTTCCTCGACGACGCAGCCCTTCTGTGTCCATTGTGATCGTAGTCGTGTGACCGCCGACGGGATTTGGTACTTGTGCTTATATGCTGCGTCGGGTGTGGATCTACGAAAACCACTTCGGCGGGGTGCCAGTTCCGCAGAGATGCGAGAGTTGGTTCGATCGGTGTGGACGGCTCGTCGTGAGCGCGGGGCTGAAGAGCGAAAGGCGCTGGAGCGTTTCGGGTTGCGATCAAGAGAACTGATCGATATTGACCGGCTTCGTGAAGATCCACACTTGGAAATGCATGCTCGGGGCGGATGAGATTCCATCCAACAGATCTGCTACAATGGCGGCCTATCCTCATCAGTGTACTCGTCAGCTAATCGCGCAGGAGCAAACAGGGGCTCGTCATGGCCGCCTAGGAGAGGTAAGTTGTGTGACTGTTTGAGTGGGGGCTGTGGATGCCACTGGAGCTAGGTTTATCGACGGGAATGCAGTGAGATGATGCGGCACAATCCTTCCGGTTTGATGAGGGGAGACGACATGATGGGAAGCGATCTCTGGTTGAAACGTGGTCTCAGAGTGGTTTCTCAGTGCATCGGTTCAGAGACGAGGGGGTAACGATGGCCTGGTTTAAGAAAGAGAAGCCCAGCGATTCCAGCCCTCCCCCACGCTCAAAAGGCAGCGAGGGGATGTGGCTTAAATGCAACCATTGCCGTGAGATCGTCTATCGGAAGGAAGTTGACCGTAACAACAAGGTCTGCCCAAAGTGCGAGTATCATTTTCCGATTTCCGTCACGGAACGGATCGGGTTGCTCATCGATCTTGGTACGTTCAAGGAATGGGACGCGGGATTGGAAGCACAGGATCCCTTGGTGTTTCAGGACACCAAACCCTATCGTGAGCGTGTGAAGGCCCACCAGGAAAAGACGGGCCGTAAAGATGCCTTGGTGATTGGAGAAGGGTTGGTGAATGGGAACCGTGTGGTGTTGTGCGTGTTCGATTTCAGTTTTATGGGTGGGAGTATGGGCTCGGTCGTCGGTGAAAAACTCTGCCGCGCGGTCGATCGCGCGTTGGAGTTGAAACTGCCGGTGATCTTGGTGACCGCATCAGGCGGGGCTCGGATGCAAGAGGGCATTCTCTCGTTGATGCAGATGGCTAAGACGTCGACCGCCGTGGCGAAGTTGGGTGAGGCCAAGCTGCCGTTTATCTCCATTCTTTCCGACCCGACATTCGGCGGGGTGACGGCCAGTGTGGCGATGTTAGGTGATGTCATCATTGCGGAGCCCAAAGCCCTGATTGGGTTTGCAGGTCCTCGTGTGATCGAGCAAACGATTAAGCAGCAATTACCCGACCAGTTTCAACGCGCCGAATTTTTGCTTGAACACGGCATGATCGACATGATCGTTGAGCGTCGGCGTCTGAAGGAGACGGTCGGTACCCTCGTGAATCATTTTTAGGTTTCTGTATCCCTCCGGTTGTTGATGAACTATTCATCAGTCCTTGAATATCTCTATGGTCTTCAGAAACACGGCATCAAGCTGGGTCTGGAGACGATGCGTCTTTTATTGGATAGGGTAGGGAATCCGCAGGATTCGCTTCAGGTATTTCATGTTGGGGGTACGAATGGGAAGGGATCCACGGCCTCGATGGCGGCAGCCGTCCTGCACTGCTCCGGCCGACGAGTCGGGCTCTACACGTCTCCCCATCTTGTCGACTTTCGAGAGCGGATTCGTGTCAATGGCCTGATGATCACGGAAGAACGAGTCGAGGCGTTACTGGCACGATTGCGAGCGGTGTTGACGGATGATCTGCATCCGACATTTTTTGAAATGACGACGGCTCTGGCCTTCCTGCATTTTGCGGAGTCGGCAGTGGATGTCGCGGTCCTGGAGGTCGGCTTGGGAGGACGGTTTGATGCGACCAACGTGGTCAAACAGCCACTGGCCTGTGCGATCACAACGATCGGCATGGACCATCAGGAGTATTTAGGAAACACGGAAGAGGCTATTGCCTTTGAGAAAGGTGGGATCATTAAAGCTGGTGTCCCGGTTGTGATCGGCCGGATGAGGCCAGAGGCAGAACAGGTGTTGTCCCATATTGCCCAGGATCGTACCGCACCACTCTGGCGTCTTGGTCGAGAATTCAGTCTTGAACATGATCGCTCAGGGCGACTGGTCTATCGAGGGGCCACGCATGTGGTCGAGGGGGTGGAGTGTGGCTTGGTCGGTCGCCATCAATGGGACAATGCTGCCTGCGCGTTGGCCCTTCTGGAAACAGCGGGGCAACGAGGGATCACTATAGATGAAGGGGCGGCGCTGGAGGGAGTACGGACGGTCTCTTGGGAAGGACGCTTGGAAACGATCGACGAGGAACCTCACGTGGTACTGGATGGAGCGCACAATCCTGCCGCGGCGGAGGTACTCGCTCGGTACTTGGCAGATTATGCCGTCCAACACCCGGCCTCTCGAATTATCCTCGTCTGGGGCATGATGCGGGACAAAGATCATCGTGGATTTATCACTCCACTCTTGCCGGTGATCTCAGAGATCGTCTTGACTCAAGCGGCTCTCTCGCGATCCGCTCTGGTTCACGAACTCCGTGCAGCGTTGGATGAATGGTCGGGTCCCGTACGAGAGGCGATTCTTCCGACAGACGCGTTGGCTCTTGCTAGAAGTCGGGCGATGTCGCAAGACCTCATCTGTATCGCAGGATCGCTCATGCTCCTGGGAGACATCAAAGCGTCAGTGCGTGGCTGTGGTCTTTCCCCAATTCGCGGCTAACATGGGGGATCCTCTCGCGTGGATCCGTCAAGGGGGCATGCTTATCATCGTCACGCTCCTGTTTCCATCGCTGACTGTGTCAGCAGCTGATCACTCGCCGGGGAGACACGACGCATCTTCTTCTGGGGCCGCTCCTCTGGATATCACAGCAGAACGTATCGACTACCAACAAGAACAGGAAATCTACGAGGCGAATGGGGCCGTCGTCATTCGTCAGGGAGGGATCACGCTGACGGCAGACCACGCGACCATTCAGACTCTGCCCGGGATACTCACCGCCGTAGGTCACGTTCATTTAACCGATGTGCAGGCGGATGTGACAGCCGAGCGATTGGAGTTGAACGTGAATACCGAAGCAGGTGTTGCGACTCATACGCAGCTTTTCGTTCCTACTCGTAACACGCTCGTGTCGGGTCGGTACCTACAACGGTTGTCCGAATACCACTATCGTGCGAAAGACGGGAGCTTTACCAACTGCGATGCTCAGGAAGGAGAAGTGCCGGCCTGGCGGTTTCGGTTCAAGGATGTGGATATGACGATGGGTGATATGCTGGCTTTTAAGGGCGGATGGTTTTGCATCTTAGATGTGCCCACGATTCCACTTCCGACCTTCTCCTATCCGATGGCGAGACGACAAACCGGGTTTTTGATTCCTACTCCCAAGTACAACAGTCGGTTTGGGTTCGGTGCACAGGCGCACTTTTTTTGGGCGATCAGTCCGAGCCAAGATTTAACGATTTCCCCGTCTTACTACGATCGATTGGGATATGGATCTGATTTCGAGTATCGATACGTGTTGGATCGCCGATCGCGAGGAAAATGGTATCTGAGCTATTTGCAACAGACACAATTGCCGGATGCTGGTGGTGTAGTGGGAAACAGTAACGATGCCGAACGGGCACGTGCGACCGTAACGGGTACTCATACACAATATCTCACGGAGACTCTGTTATTGCGGGCCAATGCCAATTTAGTCACAGATCCAAACTTTTATCAGCAGTTGAGCAATTCCGGCGTACTCCGAGCCCTCCCGAGTACCGAATCGAATCTCTTGCTGTCTCAACGTCTTCCTTACGGCAGTCTCTATCTCTTGGGATTGTATTTGCAGCCGTTACAGGCCGGCGGTAAGGACACCTTCCAGCGCCTTCCCGAAGCCGGATACAACTTGCCCTATGTATCTCTGTTTCGTTCGCCTGTGCTATACGGCATGGAAGGAAACTACGTCAATTTTTACCGAGAAGACGGGTTTGCTCTCAACCGATTCAACCTCGTTCCCGGTATTGCCACGGAAGTGATTCAGTTTGGCCATATCCTTGGAATTCGTCCGCAGGCAAAGTTCCGAGAAGCCTATTATACAAGGGGTGCGCAGTCAGAAGGCGGTCAACATCGAGAAACGTTTTGGTTGGGAGTTGATGCGACATCGAAACTCACACGCCGCTTCTCGCTGGCTGATGGGAGTAGTCTTTTACACACTATTGAACCGACGGTGACGTATGAATATGTGCCCAACACCAGACAGTCCGAACTGGCACAAATCGATCAAGTCGATGATCTGCCGAAAAAGAATCTCGTGACTTATATGTTTCGCAGTCGTGTATTGGAATCAGGTAAACGGACGGCCTTCAACTGGCTGGATCTCACCGTTGCTCAGAGCTATCATGTTGGAGCTGCGCAAACACTGGCGCGTGAGTTCACACCTGGTATTGCTCCTTTTCTCGGTTCATTCACCCAGCCAATCCTGCCGGCTACGGTGCCTATCCAAGGCAAGAAGTTCTCTGACATTTGGATGCGAGCCGTGATTGGGAATAATCTTCCTCCCCTGAGTGGGATGTCACAGTTAGATACTCCCATTTTTGGTCAGGCGGCCCAAGCCTGGGCGCTGCGCCCCCCCATCAATCGGTATGTGACCATGGACGCGTTTTTTGATCCGTATCAGCTGACCGTGAGCCAATTCAATACGGATCTGCGTTTTCAGGAGGGAACCAATTGGTACCTCGAAGTTGGGCAGCGATATACGAGGGATGGCAATCGGGTGAGGCGAGGGGATATCTGGAATCCCATTTCCTTCAACGAAGTCTTTGCACCGACAAAAGAGATTCAATTCGTGACGCTGGGTGGTGGGGTCCGCACGCCCTGGGGTTGGACATTCGGCGCCAAAGCGTATTATGACGTCAAGCAGGGCAGAAGTCCGGAGCTGGACGTCGTTGCCTTATATCAGAACCCATGCAAATGTTGGTCATTGGGGTTACATTACATCAAATTTCCAGACCGGGAGCAGTATGGCTTTATGTTGAATTTCACCGGGGTCGGCGGTGTGGGCAATGCGGAAGCTGCCCTCATGCGAACGCTGTTGAATCCGCTTGTGTACGGAGAACGTGGCCTGCCCTGGCCAACCCCCGGAGGACCTTATGGATTGCCACCACCGGCCTCCGAGGCCAACGGGACTCAACCCACCGTTCAAGCCGGACGTTGATCCGTATTTGACTCTAAAAACCGTGGTAGGGTACCATATTCCGGTTGTTATAGGGGCTTGCTTCTAACGCTGTAAGGAGGGGGAACACGTGGCTGGTGATGCCTTGAAAGTAGAAGATTCCACATGGGATGCAGAAGTCATGAAGGCTTCTGAACTTGTAATGGTTGATTTTTGGGCCGTATGGTGTGGGCCTTGTCAAATGGTGGCTCCGATCGTCGACGAATTAGCCAAAGAATATGCTGGGAAATTGAAGGTTCGAAAGCTGAACACCGATGAGAATCCTGAGGTGGCGGGTCGGTATCAGGTGATGAGTATACCCACGATTCTCTTTTTTAAAAACGGTCAGCCAGTCGAGAAGCTGGTCGGGGCTCGGCCAAAGCGTCAATTCAAGGAAATGATCGACTCACTTCTTGCACAACATGCTGGGACTGCCTAACGCGTCTCCTCGCAGCGATGCTCACTGAGCTGCGTATTACGAATTTTGCCGTCATCGAGCGACTGAGTCTGGAAATTGACTCGGGCTTTACTGTACTGACCGGTGAGACCGGGACGGGAAAGTCCCTGTTGATTGATGCCGTCCAACTCCTTGTTGGCGGGCGCGTCTCAAGCGAGCAAGTTCGTTTCGGTGAGGATGAAGCGCAGCTCGAAGCGGTTTTTGAGATACCGCCAACCCATTCCATCCTTCCTCGTCTGCGGACTCAAGGGATACTGGGCCCGAATGATTCAGAACTTATCATCCGGCGTACGATCGCTCGATCGGGGCGAAACCGAGTCTATCTGAACGGAATCCTCAGCCCGGCTCATACATTGGAAGAGTTCGCCGGTACTCTGATCGATATCCATGGTCAACATGATCAGCAGTCGTTACTCTCCAGCGCGGCCCAACTGGAGGTGTTGGATGCATTCGGCCGTCTGCAAGATCTACGAAGTCAATATCGGGCGAGTCATCAAGAATGGACCAAGACTCGTCACAAGCGGGCTGAATTGGCTGCCGCAAACGACCAGCGGATGCAGCAGCGCGATGTGTTGAGCTTTCAGCAACAGGAGTTGGATCAAGCAGCCTGTCGGCTTGGGGAGGAAGAAGGGCTTCAAGCTGAGCGTCAGAGGTTGGCGTCGTCCCATCGTCTGGCGGAACTTGCATCGGAGGCTCAAGCACAACTGCAGGCGGATGGGCAGGGAGTCTTAGCCAGTCTGGCGTTGATCGAGCGAGCGGTAGAAGAACTGGTTCAGCTTGATCCAGGGATGAAAGGGACAACGGGTCTGGTATCAGAATCCCGCGTTCTGCTAAAGGAAGTTGCGGATGGGCTTCGGAGGTATGTGGAAGGGCTCGAGGCTGATCCATCACGATTAGCAACGATCGAGGATCGTTTGGCAGTCATTCAGAAAATGAAGAAAAAATATGGAGGGACGATCGAGGCCGTGCTCGAGACTCAGAGTCGGGTGAAGGAGGAGTTGGAACGACTGAGTCGCTCGGGCAGTGAGCTTGATCAGTATGATCGTCTGATTCGTGAACAACAGCGAGTTGTTGCCACGTTAGCGTGTCAGCTTTCGGAAAAGCGCGCGGACGCTGCCACGTCGTTGACGAGACAGGTCGGAAAGGATCTCGAAGCGTTGAAGATGGGGCCCGTGAGATTTCTCGTTCAGGTCGAGTCAGTCGAGTCAGGCGAAGAGTATGGCCAGGATGGGGTCGATCGGGTTGAGTTTCTGTTATCGACGAACAGTGGTGAGCCTCTCAAACCGATGGCTCGTGTCGCCTCCGGAGGGGAACTCTCGCGGGTCATGTTGGCACTGAAATCTGTCCTTGCAGATGTCGATCGGGTGCCGGTACTCATTTTTGACGAGATTGATACTGGGGTTGGAGGAGCCGTCGCTGCCACGATTGGCAAGCGGTTACGAGCCTTGGGGCACTACCATCAAGTGTTGTGTATCACCCATCTCCCGCAAGTGGCTTCTCAGGCCGAACACCATTTCTGCGTTGAAAAGTCCGAGATCAAGGGGCGGACGGTGGCCAAGGTGCGCGCCTTAGCCGGTGCTAGCCGGGAGAGCGAAATTGCCCGCATGCTTGGCGGGGAGCGAGTGACTCAAAAGACACGAGCAACAGCTGCGGAATTGATCGCTGGAGCACAGGAGTAGCTTAGCAGGTGTTAATTAATATAACCCCCGTCGCTTTCCCAAATGATACGGGGCTCATGGTGGCTGCCCCAGATCTAGTTGTCCAGCAGGTTGTCCCAAAAGGCCATCTGGCAAGGCCGAAAGGAGCGAAGGGGGGAGTCGTATGCCATTTTCACCCACCCATCGCTTGTGTCAACAAACCTTTGCCAAGACCGTACGGTGAGTCCCTGAACAATGTGGGGCCGCCACCGGCAGCTTTGGTCAGTAGTCTGTTAAGCAGCTGGAACAGCAGCCATGGCCGGGTTCGAGACAGTCGACTCCTTGACAACATCGATGAACAGTTCCAGGAGCTGCGGGTCGAATTGCATCAGTGATGGGTCTGCGATCTGTCGAATCGCCTGTTCAACGGAAAGAGGAGAACGTCCTGGAGCATCTGCAGTCAAGTGGTCAAACAATTGCGCCATACCGACAATACGGGCCAGGAGAGGAATCTCTGCACCCTGAAGTCCCTGAGGATAGCCGTGTCCATCCCATCGTTCATGGTGAGCGGCAATAATCTGTCCGACCTCGGTTGGTAGCCCTAGAAACTCAAGCATTCGAGCCCCGTTGACCGGATGTTCAGGGCACACGACTGGTTCTCGCGATGGGAGGACTTGATCCTCAGCAAACTGATAGTGAGGAAGGCTCGTTTTCCCAATGTCATGGAGAAATGCTCCCAGTGCCAAGGCCTTTTGGTCAGCAAGGGGTAAATTGAGTCGAGCCGCCATTAACGTGGCATAGAAACTTACACGACTGGAATGATTCAATAATTGACGGTCGGTTGCTTCAAGGATGTCGGAGAATAACGGAAGCAGTCTCATATCATCGTGCGAGGGCATTGCAGCAACGGCTTCATGGGTGGGAGAGAATGAGAGGTGTTCTGTTTGGAGAGTATCCCACGCAGAGATCCGCTGTTCCGGAGGCCCCCACAGCTTCGGTGAGCTGTGGAGATATCGCCGAAGAAAATCTAGTCGGCGTTTCTTTTCGATCGTCTGCTGAATGAGTGTGGTCAGTTCGTGTGCGTTAAACGGCTTGAGTAAGTAACCTGCCGCTCCGTGGCGAATGCCTTCCATCGCAGATTTCAGGCTGCCGTATCCTGTCACAATCACAACCTCTATGGCGGGATAATTGAGCTTGATCTCTTGAAGGAGCTCTAGGCCTTGGCAATCAGGCAGTTTTTGATCGAGGGTAATAAGGTCAATCGACTCTTTTCGGAGGAGGTCAAGTGCCTTTCTGGCATTCTCGGCACAGTGAATGGTGAATAATGGGCTAAGAACGACTTTCAATGCGTCTCGCGGGCCCACCTCATCATCAATGATGAGAACCGTCGGTCTTGTAGGAGGTTGGGTAGAGGCTGTCATCCGACCTATACTAGAAGTATCTAGAAAAAATAAGCAAAAAGTGTTCCTTATCAATAATTTATACGTGAATCCATATATGCGGCATCGATTTTATTGACATACTATATATATGAACTAAAGATAAATTTTTGAAATATTGAATACTTATCCATGGTTATAGCATGTGTAAAACTGTGTCGTTCTTGTAGAGGTGTGTGTCATTCTTGCTGTTGAGGTTCTGAATCCTTACTAGTTGAATTGTCTGGTCGTCCGATCCCAAGTGTATCCATTCGATATTTGAGCATTCGACGACTGATTCCCAGTAGATGAGCAGCATGAGTCTGGACATAGTTGGTTCGCTGCAAGGCATCCAGAATAATTTCTCGTTCAAACTCCATCACAGCTTTCTCGAGCGACATTCGGCCAGCAAGGGTATCGTCGCGGAGGGATGGTGAACGCGAGGTGTTTTTCATCGAAGTCGGCAAATGCTCTGGGGTAATTTCCGTGGCATGTTGAGACCAGATGAATGCCTGCTCAATAAAATTTTCCAACTCACGCACATTGCCTGGCCAGGGATAATGAGCTAGGAGTTCCAACGCCTCTTTCCCGAATTCAATGGGGGGGCGCTGTGCTTCCTCTAACCGTTTCTCCAGGAAATGGTTGGCGATCAAGGGAATATCTTCGCCACGTTCACGAAGAGGAGGAAGGTAGAGAGAGATGACGTTGATTCGATAGTAGAGATCTTCCCGAAATAGCCCCTTTCGGACAAGTTCATCAAGGTTCTTGTTTGTTGCCGCGACGATACGGACATCAACTTTAATTGGTTGGACTCCGCCGATTCTCGTAAACTCTCGTTCCTGAATGACACGCAATAACTTGGCTTGTGTGACTGGACTGAGATCGCCGATTTCGTCAAGGAACAAGGTTCCGGTATTGGCAAGCTCAAATTGTCCGACGCGTCGGGCAGTGGCGTCCGTAAACGCTCCTTTTTCGTGGCCGAACAGCTCGCTTTCAATCAGCGTCTCGGGGAGCGCGGCGCAGTTGAGTGCAACAAACGGACGCTCTCGGCGGGAACTGTTGTAGTGCAAGGCTTTGGCGACCAACTCTTTGCCGGTTCCACTTTCCCCGGTAATGAGTACGGTGGTTCGGCTGTCAGCAACTTGCTCGATTTTTGAGTAGATCTCCTGCATGCCCGCACTTTTTCCAATCAGATTGTGAAACGCGTATCGCTTGGCGACTTGGGCACGCAATTGGGTGACTTCCTGCTCCAACTCCGAAGAGTTCAAGACACGGTCGATTATGATTCGCAGCTCATCGACATCAAACGGTTTTGAGAGGTAGTCAGCTGCCCCCAACTTCATCGCATCTACAGCTGTTTTTACGGATTTTGTGCCGGTGAGCATAATCACAGGAGTAGATTTCCGCTCTGTCCTGAGCATCTGGAGTACTGCGAGACCGTCGGTGCCCGGCAGTACGATGTCGAGCAGGACCAAGTCAGGGTCCTCTTTACGGAAGATGTCGAGGCCCTCAGGACCGTCACCCGCTTGGGCGATGTCGTAGAGCGGTTCCAGCACCATTTTCAGTGAGGCGCGCACACGGGCCTCGTCGTCGATCAATAACAGCCGCTTTTTTGCAATGACGCTTTCCACAAAGGTTCCTCTTGGGTGCTACTGACGAAGTGCGGGAAGAGTAATGCGGAACGTCGTTCCTTGACCTACGGTACTGGTTACGTGGATATCGCCGTGATGCTCATGGATGATCTGGTGTGCGATGGTTAAGCCCAGTCCGGTTCCAGCGTTCATCGTGCTTGTATGTCTGGTCGTAAAGAATGGATCAAAAATGTGCTCAAGGTTCTCGGGCGCAATTCCATGTCCAGTATCTTCGATGTCAATCTGCATGAAGAGGGGGCCCGCAGGTTTTTGGAATTGATGTGTCCGTACCCGAATACTCCCAGGTCCCTCACCAATAGCATCGAGGGCGTTCAATAGGAGATTCAAAAGCACCTGTTTGATTTGCTGCCGATCCAGCATGCCACGAGGAAGCTCGGGCGCCAACTGTTTTTCAATCTTGATCCCTCGACTGTCTGCCTTGACTTGGATGAAGTAGAGGCACGAGGTGACGATGTCATTCAAGTCCTCGTCGGTCATCTGTGGTTCCATGTAGCGAGCGTAATCAAGAATTTCTTGGATCAATCGTTCGATCCGATTGACGTCCTCAAGGACAATGAGGCTGAACTCGCCGATAAATTGGCTATCATCCTTCCGCTCGGGAGCCAGCTGAATAAAGGTCTTAATCGACGTTAACGGGTTCCGGATTTCGTGAGCAAAACCGCCAGCGATGATTTCCAGTGAGCGCAACCGGTCGGTTCGGCGCATGAGGGATTGGGATTGGCGGAGATCTTCATAGATCAGGAGTGAATCAAGTGCATTGGCAGCACCTTGAGCCATCGCGGCAAGGAGTTCGCTGGTTAGGGGTGAGAGTGTCGGGTGTGCGGTCGGAGCATGAAGTAATGCGAACGCGATCAGCATTCCATGCGTGATGAGCGGGACTGCGAGGGTATGGGGACCTGGTAGGGCATCCGTCATGTCATCTGAGTGTTTCGAGCGTGGGACAAGGGTTGGTGTGAGCCTGTCGAAAATGTGCTGGTGTAGGGCAAGAGTTTCGACCAAGGGATGGTCAGCATCCATGACTGAAGGAGCCACAGTGGTTTCCACCTGTCCGAACGTATGCGTCTGACGAAAGTGGTGATGCTCGGGTTCTGAGAGGAACAGTGAGCCCTGTGGATAGCCAGCGATCTCAGAGAAGTTCAAGAGAATTTGGTCGGCCAGGCGCGTCAGACTTGTCGGGTGTCCGATCTCTTGTAGAAAACGTGTCAGTGTCTGAATCGACTGTTGACGGGCTGACGCGGAATTGGTTTGAGCTGATGTAGGTGTTATCATCACTTGAAAATAGTAGGTATGAAACCTAGGTTCTATCAGTATACAAGTCAGGTTCCGGTTCTACCAAAGGATTTGGAATTTTGAGCAAGAGACAGTTCGGGATGTTCTGAAGGGGACGCGTTGAAGCAGTGAGGGGTACTGCGAAGTTCAGAGGTTAGCTGGAATTGAGCAGGAGAGCGGAGATGTGGGGAGACCGGCCTGATACAAGCCGGCCTCCCGTAAAAGTCAAGCTACTGGGTGACAGAGGCGCTTTGTGCTGGGCAAGCACCGGGCGTCATGTACAGTAAGTAGTTCCCCATCCCATGCTGGAGCTCAGTTTTCTGAAGGGGATGATGATGAACCATCACCATTTCGTAATCATCATCCTTACTGATTGGAAACCCCTGGGGATCTCGATAGACCTGATGGGGAAGAAATTCACGGAGGGTTCCGTCCCGTTCAACATCCGGTACCGTCCGAAGAAGGGTTTGTTTTTTCGTTTTATTCTCCAGTGCAATCATTAACAACTCGTCGTGACCGTGTGGATAGGCGAACTTCACGCATCCGCTTGCTGAAAACTTCAGCGGTGCCGTATGGACCTGAACGCCATGCCGAATCTCAATTCCCTCATCGGTCTGGTCGGATGGACGATCACCAAACTTGGTAAAGCATACGATGTTGACCCCGACCTGATAGATGTTCATCGCTTGGACGGGTTTGGCCTTGGGAGCAAAATACATAGTGAACGTTGCGATGACGTTTTTCGTTGGCGGTGCACCATGATAGAAGGCCACGACCGTCATAAGCTTGTCGTTCTTCTCAAGCTTGACTCCGTATCCCTCCGGGAAGTGGGTCTCAGCCATTTCCAGTCCGGCTCCTCCAAAAAAGAGCGGTTCTCCGGGACAGGAAATGCTAGGCTGGCTGTTGTTAATCATCAAAATGTGATGCAGGTAGTTTCTGGGCAATTCCTTCCCTTCAACCGTAGAAAGAGCTGACTTGAAGCCGATGAGGTACTTGTCCTCTGGGAGTTGAAAGTAGAACCGAGGCATGGAATCGCCCATATCACCTTCACCATGGCCTGTTGGAAGATCGATAGGACCAAAGGTCAAGGTCGCCGTGTTCTCTCCATAGGCGATCTTTGAACCGACCTGCTTTTTCAGTGTGGGAATGGCGTGGTGATCATGCCCCCCATCTGCATAGGCCGATGAGATCAGGAAAAAGGTTGCAAGAAACAGCATGAGGGATCTGAACATAAGACCTCCCAGAGGAAGTGAAACGATGATATTGGACCGGACTCCGATTTGTCGATTGACCACAGAGGAAGCTGGTTGATTCATTGGGTACTGGCCGGTGATGATGGCGCTTTCTTCCAGTGATAGGTACCGCCGTGTTCCTTAGGCGGAATATTTTTTCTGGTGTCGACTCGTGTGTACCACCAGATTCCTTTCGCCTCCTTCCCGTCTTCGGAGAGGAGCACCTCAAACCCACCCTCGCGATCGTTACCAGGCTGATACCAGGTGCCTTGCCAGAGGCGGTTCTCAATCTTGGTGGTGACGAATCGTCCGCCTTGTTGGGTGTAAGGGCCATTTCCATTCTTGTCGAGGGTCGCTTTGTAGCGTTTTTCATCTTCCACTTCGAGAATGTCCCATTCTCCACTGACATCCGGCATTGCAGCGGGAGCGGTACTGACGAGCTTTTGTGATCCTGTTGCGGCTGCTGATGGTGACGCAAGTGGGCCACCGAGTTGAGCGGATCGAAATGACTCATGCCAGGATAGTAGCTGCCAGCGTCCAGCACGACGCTCAAGAATACCGGTTTCTCGTAACGGAAGCACCGTTCTCTTGACGGCTGATCCCTCACCGACATAGCGGATATAGTCGACTTCCATGGCAAACCAGGCGAGATCGCCTTTTGTCCAGACCTTTAATTCAGTGATAGGGATTTCGATTTTCTGTGCGTTGACGAACTCCTCACGCATCTCCCGCTCAAAGTCCGGCCAGCCAACATATTTGCGACCACCGACGGTATAGCTGACGATATCGGCATCGTGTGCCATGAGGCGTGATAGAGTGGGAAGGTCTTTCTCAGCGTTCGCACGTATCATCAGGCGAATGGCGGTCTCGGGATCTGAGGGGTCTGCAGCCCAGGAGCTGGTGGCGAAGTGGAGAAGAAAGACAAAAATTGCAAGAATAAACGACGCCGGTTGGCGCATATTAAGGACTCCCTCAGTGTAACGAATTTGATTAGGTGATGTGGGAACGTACACGCCCTGGGGGGTCTTGTCAACAACGAAGTCGTTAGCGGCTTATCGATGGGCAACGACGACGACCGTGATGTTATCCTCGCCGCCACGATCGAGTGCGGCGGCGATCAAGCGGTCACAGGCACTGACGGGGCTGCGATCGCCGGCGCAAAGCACGTGTTGAATATCCTGATCCTCTAACATCTTTGTCAGGCCATCCGAGCAGAGCACGACGAGATCGTCTTCCTGCATCGCACACCCGGCGATCGTGGGGTTCGCTGTTGCCGTGACGCCAAGGGCGCGAGTCAGGACATGTCGCTCGGGATGGGTTTTTGCTGTTTCCGGAGTGAGAATGCCGCGCTCGAGGTATTTTTCAATCAACGAATGATCTTTGGTCAGCGGAGTGAGTATCCCGGCTCGAAACCGGTAGGCACGACTATCGCCAATGTGGGTCACGTATGCCATGGAGGTTTGATCAGGGATGACCATCAGCAGCACGAGGGTAGTCCCCATCCCCTTGAGCTTCGGTTGGGCGCGGGCCCGAGCCAAAATGGCTTCGTGCGCGCGGTTGATCAACGCGGTCAACACCTCGATCGGAGAGACAGATCCACTCCGGAGCTGCTCCTGTGCGAACGCGGCTTGGGCCTGCACCGTCGAGATGGCCGTTTGGGCTGCGACCCCACCGCCCGCGTGACCACCCATTCCGTCTGCGACGGCCCACAGTCCTGTGTGGTCGATGACGGCAAAGGCATCCTGATTTGACGTCCGCACCAGACCGGTTTCGCTTCGGCCGATGCCGATCCATGCGCTCATCGGGTGTAGGCTGGGTGAAAGGTGGAGCACGCAACGGAGGAGGGGCCAAATTGAGTCATTAAATCCTCTGCAAAACGATCTGCCAAGAGCACAAGATGTTCAGTGTCTGCTCGATTGTAAGCCAAGAGTTGGTCACGCGCGATCTTGTCCCCATGAACCCATTGCGACCAAAGCCGAACTGCGTCCCATCCATCCAATCCCTGGATTGATCCGTTGCGCTCGATACCGAATTCCTGTTCAATCTGCTTGAGTCCTCCCCGTAATGCAAGCCGGCGAGCGGCAAAACAGAGATCAAAGTGCCATGGGGGAAGACGGAGTTCGGGAAACTTAGCACAAAGATAGGGAATATCAAACCGGGACCCAAAAAACGTGACGAGGAGGTCGCAGTGATCAAGCTCGGCCTGTAGGCATTCAGCTGTGAGGGTCTCACCGCGTACAAGACTGAGCGTGTGTCCGTGGTGATGCAGCCCAACGACTGTGATATCACCTTTCTCCGGCGACGTGCCCGTGGTTTCGATGTCCAGATAGCCTGCGCGAGAACGACACGTTTCATAGAGCCGCCAATGTTCACGTCGCGGAAAGCGCGAGGCCAATTGACGAAACTGGCCCTGTTCCGCGAGCGAGTGTGCCGCGCGGAGTTCATCATCGTACCAGCGTTTTCGAGCCGTCGAGAGTCCGGAGATCGTAGGTTGTGCGAGGAAATGGTTCCAGGTCAGCACCCCATCCTGCCACCAGCGGCGTTCCGTGACAGGACCGACGCCCGGCAAGAAGATGAAACTGGAAGTGAGCATCACGAAGGATTGTAGCCTTGATTTCGCGTAGGAGACAAGCTAGAGTTCGCGTCATCAATCACACCTGCAGAGTACAACCAGAAACTGTTTGCCGATGGATTCCATGACTGTGCCGGCAAAACGAATTCGCATTACCGTCGGTGGCGTTCAGCTTGACGCAGAACTTCGAAAGACCAAGACTGCGGATGAGGTGTATGCGGCGCTTCCCGTGACGGTGCCGATTCATACCTGGGGAGAGGAGTTCTATTTTCCGCTCTCCGGGGTTCGAGATCATCGAGAAACGGCAACGACGCAAGTCAAAGTAGGTGATGTGGCGTTCTGGGGCGCCGGCCAAGTGTTGGCCATCTTTTTCGGACGGACGCCGATGAGTACGGGAGTTGATCCGGTTCCAGCTGATCGGGTGAATATTGTCGGGAAGATTATCGGTGATGCCACGCAGCTCCGACAGGTCATGCACGCGTCTTCCATTGTGCTCGAACGGAGGTAGCCACGATGCGACTCTCGAGGGAACGTGTGCGTCATCTTGCGGAAAGTCTCACGGGGCATCTCCAACGGCACGATGACCTTGAAGTGGTTGGAGACCGCAAGGTCTTGGTCGAGGTACTGGATCATGCCGTCACACAGGAATTATCAGCCGAAGATCGGCTGAATGCTGAGGTGCGCCAACTTCTGAAGGCGTATGAGCAGCAGATTGAGCAGGGCCAAGTGGATTATCAGAAGATGTTTCAGATGGTGAAGCAGAAGTTGGTCCGTGAGCGAGGAATCATCTTGTAACGAGGTGCGGAGTAAGGGGTGAACGGTGAAGGAAAGAATGGACGGTATATTCTCCGTACCTCATCACACCTCACCTCTTTCCAGATTTAGATATGTTGACGGAAGATAAGGTCAGCCATTTATCCCACGTGATTCTGACGGCCATTAAGACCGTTCCTGGTGTCCGGCTCAAGCGTAGCGACGAGTTGGTCTTGAAGGAAATCAAGAAGGTATTGGCCGATGAGCTTGCACAGGAGCAGCGCATTGATCGGACGGTGAGGGCGAAGCTCGCCTCGTATTCACGAGGTCTTGTTGAAGGGAGTGCCGAGTGGGATGTGTTGTATCGGAAGACGTTCGAGGAAGAGACTCGCAAGCAGGTGAAGATCTGAACAACGAGGTCCTGTTACCATGACAACTATGATCTCCCGCGTGACGGTGTTGGGTCTTATGGTCCTGCTGCTCGTCGGTACAGGCTGTTTTCAGAAGCGGAAGCCATTGGTGCCGCTGGCCCTGGATGGGGAAGCGAGGTCGCAGGCCATGACGTTGACGGAGCAAGGCACGCAGGCGTATCAAGCCCAACAGTTCGAAGAAGCCAAGCGGTATTTCGAACAAGCCGTCACCGAAGCGCCGACGTCTGGCCCGGCCCATTACAATTACGCGCTGGCCCTGAATGCACTCGGCGACTCAGAAGTCGCCAGGCGGCATTTTCTGGAGGCAGCTGACCTCTCTCCTGGAGATAAGGTCATTTGGGACTCGCCGGCACTCTCGCCATACGGCAATCCGGAGAACAAGAACAAGAAGATGCCGGGGCCCTATACACCTCGTCGGTCATCGTTCGGCAGCGGTATGCCTGGTGGGTATTAATTCAGACGAAGGATGGAACTATGAGCAAAGAACTCGCAGTCGGGGACAAAGCACCTGAGCTTGGAATTCCAGATCAACACGGGAAATCCGTGACCCTAAAGAGTTTCAAAGGAAAGCAGATCGTCCTCTACTTCTATCCCAAAGACGATACGCCTGGCTGTACGAAAGAGTCTTGTGACTTTCGCGATGTGGAGTCGCAGATTCTTCGGGCCGGAGGCACCATCGTGGGGGTGAGCCTGGATGGAAAAGAGTCGCATCAGAAATTCATCAAGAAATTTGAGCTTCCATTTCCGCTGCTCAGCGATGAAGATGCCGCGATCTCGAAAGCCTACGGAGTCTACAAAGAGAAGAATATGTACGGGAAAAAGTATTGGGGTATCGAGCGCAGCACGTTCGTTATCGATCTTGAGGGAAACGTGAAGGCGGTTTTTCGGAAAGTGAAAGTCGACGGTCATGCGGATGAAGTGCTGAAGGCACTCAAAGCATAGTTGACATCAGCAATCTGGTGCGGTGTTCTCCAACTTTCTCAGAAGGCCGTGCGGCTCATGATTCTCTCACTCCGCAAGGCCTGTCTCTCGTTCGTCTTGCTCGGTATTGCCTTTCCGAGTCTGCTCTTTGCGGCAGAGAAAAGTCCTGCCACTATTCTCGTGAAAGATGCGCTGACCGCTCCTGGTCAGTCCGCGACCTTCGAAGGCAAGCTCATCTCAAAACATCTCATGCTCATTGCCGCACTTGGGGGAGAGCCGCTCGAACTCGTGGTCGAGGGAGCAGTGGCCGCCAGGGCCATGACTGGTGGCGATGGGAGGGCACTCCTTACGTATACTCCAAAAACCAAAGGTCTCGTCCCAGTTCAGGTCCGTGTCGGGAAGAGTCCGCGAGTCGATCAGGCTGAAGGTCAGGCCAATCTCGTCGTCTGGGAGAAGCGGCAGCCCATCCTCGTGATTGAGTTGTCGTCGCTGATTGATCAGGCGGCACCCAGTCGAGTGCCGCCAATTGGAGTGACGCTTGAATCAGAGCGGAAGCCTCTGGCTGATGCTGTCGAGGAGATTGAAAAGCTCACGCAGTTTTATTACCGAGTCATCTATGTCGTTGAAGGGCGGGATGGGTTTGAGCGTAGCGCAGAAACCAGGGAGTGGCTCAAGCACCATAAGTTTCCGATCGGCTACGTCTTGACGCTCCCTGTCGTTGATACGAATACGATGGGAACCAAGATTGATGAACTTCATGCGGCTGGCTGGAGGACCGTGAAGGTCGGCGTGGGCCGATCGAAAGCCTTCGCCGAGGCGTTTCTTCAACGCCGTCTCGAAGCGATCATGGTGCCGGAACCCTCAAAAGGGGAGGTTCCGCGGAAGGCCAAGGTGGCGAAGGATTGGAAGGAGGTCAGGAAGAAGTTGTAGTTGGTGCAGATGCGGTACACCAGGCTGGCGCTAAGCATTTCTTTCCTGCTAACGATTTTCCATTATAGCCATCAGATTTTTCCCTCTAGCGAAATCTCGCCTAACAATGGTTGCATTTGTTTGGAGAATAAGGTATTCGACTAGTTACGGTTGAACACCAGGAGTAATAATGCCCAAGCTAGGGCCAATTGATTTTGATGATTCCATCCTCGACGCTCTGCGCGACGACAAGCTGGTGATGTTTGCCGGTGCTGGCGTATCGATGGGACCACCCTCCTCCCTGGCGAGCTTTAGAGAGCTGGTCAGTGACATTGCAGAGGGTACTGGGCAGGTCGTGTCTGGTCCCCTGGATCGCTTTCTGGGACAACTACATCACAAAAAGGTGGCAGTACATGAACGTGCTGCGAAGTTCCTATCTCCTCAAGGCAGCTTGCCAAATGATCTGCATCATAATCTTCTGCGGGTATTCCGATCTGCCAAGAATGTTCGTTTGGTGACGACAAATTTTGATTTTCATTTTGAGACTGCTGCCCAAACAGTGTTTGGAAGTATGCCAGAAGTTTACCGTGCGCCAGCCCTACCGCTGGGGCGTGACCTCCATGGGATTGTGCATATCCACGGCTCCCTGGCTAGTCCCAATAACATGGTTCTGACCGATGCCGACTTTGGCCGCGCGTATCTGACCGAAGGATGGGCACGTCGTTTCCTTGTCGAACTATTTCGTAACTACACGGTCTTATTTGTGGGCTATAGCCACGATGATGTAGTCATGAACTATCTTGCACGGGCATTGCCCGCTGATGGTGACGTTGGTCGATTTGCCCTCACAGACGAGAATGGGAGTTGGGATCTCTTAGGCATTAAACCTATCCGATTTAAAAAAGAAACAGGCGTTGATTCCTACAGGGAGCTATACAAGGGCGTTGAGCGCCTCGCTGAGCATGTGACTCGTGGCACACTTGACTGGCAGACAAGAATGGCCGAGATCGGGAGGGGTATACCGCCTGCCGACGAAGAAACTATTGGAGAAATTGAACAGGGACTCCGCCAGGTTCACACTACGCGCTTCCTTACGAATGTGGCCCGGGACTCGGAATGGCCAAAGTGGCTCAATACCCGCAACCATCTCAAAGCACTCTTTTGTGCCGGTGATCTCAACGAACGGGACAGGTTGTTAGCGTCGTGGCTTGCTCAGAACTTTGTTATTGAGCATCCGGCGGCGATGTTTGATCTGGTCTGTGGGAATGGCATGCAATTGAATCCGTTGTTCTGGTGGTCCATTAGCCGGGAATTAGGCCTGGCGACGGAAAAGCTGTTAGAGGAGAAGGCACTTAAGGGTTGGGTCACGATTTTACTCACCTGCATGCCAGCCCAATCGGACTGCCATGCCATGATGTGGCTTGCAGAACGGTGTGCCAGCCAAGGAGTTACCGATCTTGCACTGAGGATCTTTCTCAGTATGAGTAAACATCGCCTGACCATCAAACCAGGGTTTGTTTGGCAGGACCAGAACAATGTTGAGCATGGGCAAGGCCTAGATGTCAGGTGGTCTCTCTATGCTGATCATTGGTCGTTAAACGAGCTATGGACCAAGCACCTGAAACCACACCTCGCATTGATCAGCCAGAATCTACTGTCCGGAGTTACCCATCGGTTCGAGGAAATCCACTATGATCTAATGGCATGGGATAGGGCATCAAGTACGTTGGATCCTATCAGCAATGGTCGGTCTGCCATCGAGCCGCATGGTCAGGACAGTTATCCGGAATCCATTGATGTCCTAATTGACGCAGCGAGGGATGTGTTGGAATGGATCGGTGCCGACTCATCCACGCTTCTCGACGCCTGGATTGAAATGTTAGTGAAGTCGGATGTTCCCATCCTGCGAAGGCTGGCAGTACACGCCATCTCCGTGCATCCAGGAATGACTGCAGATGAGAAACTGCTATTGCTCATAGACCGCATCGGCCTCCATGGCCTTGCCGAGTATCATGAGGTCTATCATGTTGTGGGGACAGAGTATCCAATGGCAACTGGGCACACACGCCAGGCAATTGTTGATGCTATTTGCGCGCATAGGCTACCTGCGAGTGGTGATTGGTCTGCTGAAAAAGCAACCGCACGTTCGCATTTCGACTGGCTCTCATGGCTGCTTCGAGCGAAAGCTGATTGTCAGTTGGCTGCAGGGGGGCTAGCACCAATCAAAGCTGAATATCCCAATTGGGAGCCTTCTGACCATCCCGACTTCACTCATTGGCATGGTCCAGTGAGATGGGTTAGTGATCAGAGTCCATTCTCTTCCGAGCAGCTTTTGAACAGAGCGCCCCACGAGCAACTCGATGAGCTGCTGATGTTCACGGGAAGCCATTTTGATGGGCCCAATCGTGACGGTCTAATCAAGACGGTCAAAGAGGCTTGTAAGCAACAGGTCCGATGGGCATTCGCGCTTTCGGACGCCTTAGTCGAAGGATCACGATGGTCATCAGATCTGTGGCCAGCGGTCATCCAGGGCTGGCAAGAAGCCGATCTGACCATGGATGATTGGCGCACTGTCTTGGCGACAGTTGCTCAGCCTGAATTGCAAGCAGGCCATGCGTACCATATTGCCAATCTGCTCTACTCTATCGTGAGAGATGGAGGCAAACCTTTTGCCCTTGATCTATTAGAACAGGCTAACGCCATTGCGTTACCCACCTGGCAATCCTTGGATTCGGATGAACGGGATGAAGAGATCAGCCATTGGCTAACGCACGCGATCAATCGTCCCGCTGGTATAGTCGTCGAGTTTTGGATTAACGGTCTTTCGTTGTTCGTACGTGGCAAGACAGGACCAGAAAGAAACCTGCCTGACGACTATAAGCAGTGGTTTACCCTGGTTGTACAAGACCCGACCTCAAAGGGTGGGCTAGGGCGTAGCCTGCTCGCAAGTCAGACGGCTTTCTTGTTCGGCCTTGATGAGGTTTGGACTCGACAGCACATCATTCCACTATTCAGCGACGAGAATCCATCAAAGTTCCGTCAAGCTTGGGATGGCTTCCTGACGTGGGGGCGTTTGTATCCGGCGCTTGCAGAGGTCCTTCTCCCGGCATTCATCTCTGCGGTAGGGAGACATGCTGATTTCTCTGACCGCCGGCATCGGTTTGTTGAGTTCTATACTGCGTTTGCCGTGTTTCATCTGGATGACCCAATACAGAACCTGCTTCCAGCACTCTTTCAACATGGATCAGTCGATGATCGAACTATTTTCGCTTCGCGTCTCGGGCATTTCCTGCGACAAATGCAGTCTGAGACCAAACAACAGTTATGGGATCGATGGCTGTTTGAATATTGGGAGAAGC
Source organism: Nitrospira sp. CMX1 (assembly GCF_054902215.1). NCBI lineage: Bacteria > Pseudomonadati > Nitrospirota > Nitrospiria > Nitrospirales > Nitrospiraceae > Nitrospira > Nitrospira sp. CMX1. Next base: position 67,819 of record NZ_JBUBKD010000033.1, read on the forward strand.
GTCGGCAGGGAATCCCTGCTTCATTGGTAGAAGCGGAAATCCGTCAAATGCTGGATTGGCTTCTTTATCTCGATGGCTTGTTTCCTAAGGCAGTCCCACTGATCGTCGGCTCAGGGCCAATTCAAATAGAGCATAGTCTCTTGCTGCATGAGCTGCGCAATAGCGACTTGGTCATGCGTTACCCAGCCGAGACTGCAGAATTATTGATTTATCTCTGCAGTTGCGTCATCACCTACCAAGTCGCTGATTTGCGGATAGTAGCTGGACGGCTGCCATCACTGACGCCGGACTTGAGGCGCAGGCTTGATGAGGGCCTGGCAAGAATCGGTGCGTAGTAGGTTGGACAAGCCCGGCATAGACCAGGATGGGATTGATACCTGGGCATGATATTGGAGGACGATGCAAAACAGTGAAATGCAGTTAGCAGAGTTCGATAGGAAGGCGACAAGGTTTAAAGGGGGGAGCGTAAAGAACTCTGTCGGTGGGCCAATTTCTGCTGAAACACTTTATCCGTGCTATTGAGGAAATCCAAGGTATACAACTCCGCAGTTGAGTAGTGAGCGAGGAGATCCTCATACCAGGTCGTAATACCCACATTTAGGCTGGCTTCTTGTCAAGGGAAGAGTCCGACCTACCAGGCATTCGAAAGCGACACTACTCAGTTAAGCGACCAATCCGTCCTGGTCGCTCTTAGCCTCTGCGGGCTCGGGATCCGAGCCCGAATAGCGAGGGATCACTTAGCGCGTGGCGACGGCGTGGGATTCGCTGGCCGCCAGACTCTTTCGGCGATTCTCGGCGATGGTGCGGTCGATAATGGCGCCGCAGTTGAAACATTTCCAGGCATAGAAGACGAGAAAGAAATCCGAGAACCGCTCCAGCATCATTGTTCCTTTACACTTCGGACATTCCATCAATTCCTCCTCAGGTGGTTACGTACACAACTGATGATGGGGAGAAGCAAAAGCCGCGCCAAAGCCCATGCATTCAATTTCCCAATGATTTGAATATTACGTATTTGCGCGTGATAAGGCGTTTCAAGAATTTGACGCTTTGCACGGATCAGCGCGTCAGCGTGTTGGCGGTGCATGAGTAGAACAATCCATTTAATAGGGGTCGGGAGTCTTTATAGGGTATTTTCAAAAACACATGAAGCTGAGATCGTGCGTCGATAGCTGAGTGACCAGATGTGGTGATTGGTTGGTTGCGATGGTGGGGAACTTACGCTGCCTTCTTGTCGAGGTAGTCAGTCGGGTTGATACCGACTTGTCTTGAGTCGAGGATAGCGGCGATCTTGCGATGAGGTGTCTCAACCTGCGCGACGAGATCCAGCTCTTTCGGATGGGAGAGTACAGTATTCCCTGCGCTCTTGACGAGCAGTACCACCGGTGCCAAGGGTGCATGGTGATGCACTTCTTTGACGATCCCGGTCTCGCCAGTATTGAGTTCCACGACGGATCCCACTGGATAGAGGCCGACGACGTAGATGAACTGCTGCACCAAGACGGCATCCAGATGCCCTTCGAGTGACAGGCGATAGAGAAACTGGAGTGCTTCGTGGGCGGCTTGCCCCTTGTGGTAGCAGCGGTCACTGGTCATCGCATCGTAAATGTCCACCACTGCGGCCATCATCCCGAACTGACTGAGTTCACGTCGGACTCGCCGGTGGGGGTAGCCGGTGCCGTCAACCCGTTCATGATGTTCCAGCGCGGGACGGAGGTAAGAGTCTCCCAGTCCAGTTGTGGTCGAGAGTATCTCCACGCCACGGAGGACGTGTTGCTTCATGATCTCCATCTCATCTGGCTTGAATCGCCCGGGCTTGTTCAGGATCTCCGTTGGGATCTTCGTCTTTCCGATGTCATGCAACAGGCTGCCCACCCCGATTTGATGCAAGGTGGTTCGATCAAATTCAAGGTGGCGTCCCAGGGACATGGCGAGGATTGACGTATTCACCGAGTGATAGAAGGTGTATTCGTCAAAGTTTTTGAGCCGCGTCAGACTGGTGAGCGCATCGGGGTTTCGCAAGATACTATCCGACATATCCGAGATCACCCGATTGACTTCATCCATATTGATGGCTCGGCCGAGTCTCGTATCATACATGGCGTTCTGCACGATCGTTTTGGCGGCTTGATAGGTCTGCCTGGCGATGGGCAGCTCCTCTTCAAGGCCGACAATTGATAGGACTGATACCGTTTCCTTCGGTACCGTGAAGGCAGGATCATCGGTGATGTCTGGTGCGGCGTTCACGGGTTGAGTGGCTGTGTGTTCTTCCTCGATACTCACCACCAGCGTACGGACCCCACAGGCTTTTAACTGTGCAATCTGGTTGGCTGAGGTGATCGTCATCTTGTGTCGAAAGAACGGCGTGTTGAGCCAGGACCGGTCCAGCTGTTCCACCAGCATTCCCGGCTTCAATTCGTCGATTCCAATGCGCTTGTTCATGGCCATGGGAGGTCAGTAGGAGCTTTCGATACGTGATATCGGAACACCACTCACAAATCTTGAGGTGCCATCAGTCGTCGCGGTTTAATAATGTGGCCGTGATACACGAGTGAGGTGCAGGATGTGACGTGTGTGGCTAGGCCGCCTTTTTATCGAGGTAGAGGGTTGGGTCGATACCGGATTGGTGAGGGTGCAGGATTGCCTTGATGCTCCGATGCGGTATCTTGGCCTGCTGAGAGAGATCCTCTTCCTGCGGATGGGAGAGGAGCGTATTCCCTGCGCTCTTGACGAACAGTACCACCGGCGCCAGGGGCGCATCGTGGTTGATCCGTTTCACGATGCCGGTCTCGCCGGTATTCAGCTCCACCACTGATCCGACTGGATAGACTCCGACGACCTGAATGAATCGTTGCACGAGTGTGGGGTCGAGGTGGCCCTCGAGTGAGAGTCGATAGAGCAGTTGGAGCACTTCATGGGCAGGCTTACCTTTATGGTAGACCCGATCGCTCGTCATAGCGTCGTAGATATCGACAACTGCCGTGATGAGACCCACCTGGCTGATATCTTGATGAGCGCGTCGATGCGGATATCCTGCGCCGTTGACTCGTTCATGGTGTTCTAATGCCGGCTGGATGTAGGTATCGCCGAGTCCGGTCGTGCTGGAAAGGACTTCGACCCCCCTGAGCACATGTTGTTTCACAATCTCCATTTCATGAGGCTCGAAGCGACCGGGTTTGTTGAGAAGTTCGAGTGGGACCTTCATCTTCCCAATATCGTGCAAGAGCGTGCCGACTCCGGCTAGATGGATCATTGACCGATCAAAGCCAAGGCTCCGCCCGAGGGACATTGCCAACAGGGCGGTATTCACAGAGTGGTAAAAGGTGTATTCGTCAAATTGCTTGAGCCGTGACAGACTGGGTAAGGCGTCCGGATTTCGGAAGACACTCTCGGTCATGTCAGTGATGACGCTTTGCACGGCATCAACATTGATCGCTCGTCCCAACCGCACGTCTTGCATCGCGCGTTGCACGATCATTTTGGCGGCATGATAGACCTGCTTCGCAACTGGTAACTCGTCCTCGAACGGGACATGTGTGGATGTAGGGGGCGGGAGAGGATCTGTTGGTTCGCTTGTCGATTCGACGGGGGTGTCCTCAAGAGTTGATTGTACCGGCGCTTCTTCACGGACCTCTTCGGCCTCCACGCGGACGGTCAGGGTCTGGACGCCACAGGCTTTCAATTGCGCAATCTGCTGCGCGGTGGTGATCGTCATCTTGTGGCAAAAAAACGGCGTACTCAGCCAAGACCGGTCGAGCTTTTCGATCACCATGCCCAGCGTCAATTCATCGATTCGGATTTGCTTTTTCATAGGCTATTGAAGCGGATACTAGTGCGTCACTGAGCGATATCGGATGGGACGTCGAGAATCTTAAGATGTTCTGATCGAGAGCACGATGTCATGATGCAGGGCTGGTCCTTTCCTTCCCATTCTCCATCCATTAAGATAGCTCTGTTGGGTGGTTGTTCCCTGTGAGGATCCATCGTTGAAATCGAAGGTTGTCTTCTCCTGCCAGGCTTGTGGCCATCAATCGCCACGGTGGCTCGGTCGCTGTCCGGACTGCGGCGGCTGGAATACGATGAAAGAGGAGCGGCAAGCAGCGACCGGCAAGGGTCGGCCTGCTGACTTGAAAACGGCTCAAGCCAAGGCCACACCTCTTGCAGAGATCGAGGTCGTCGGCGAGGACCGTCGGTTGACCAAGATCGGCGAGTTTGATCGAGTCTTGGGTGGTGGTGTGATTCCCGGCGCGGTCATCTTAATCGGTGGTGATCCTGGCATCGGGAAGACCACGTTGTTGCTCCAGGCCTTGCCGCGGTTGGCGACGAAGGACGCTCCGGTCCTCTATGTCTCAGGGGAGGAATCGCCACGGCAAATCAAAATGCGGGGACAGCGATTGGGGATCGAACATCCGCATCTGTTGATTCTGGCTGAAACGTCACTCGAACTGATCTTGAAGTCGGTTCAGGACGTGCGGCCTGTTGCGGTGGTCGTCGATTCCATTCAGACGGTGTACACAGAACAGATCACGTCTGCTCCCGGCAGCATCAGTCAAGTGCAAGAGGTGGCTGGGCAACTGATGTGGTTTGCGAAGCGCGCCGGCGTACCGGTCTTCATCATCGGCCATGTCACGAAGGACGGGGCGATCGCCGGGCCTCGGCTCTTGGAACATATCGTGGATACGGTGTTGTATTTTGAAGGTGACAAGGGACATAGCTATCGAATTCTCCGCGCCGTGAAGAATCGTTTTGGGTCGACGAACGAAATTGGTGTGTTTGAGATGAAAGACACCGGGCTCGAAGAGGTGAACAATCCATCGGAGTTGTTCTTGGCCGAGCGCCCACAGCGAAGTGCGGGATCGGTGGTGGTGTCGAGCCTTGAGGGGACCAGGCCGATTCTGGTTGAGCTGCAGGCTCTGGTGTCGTCCACGAGCTATGCGATGCCGAAGCGGATGGCGAACGGGGTGGAATTGAATCGCGTCTCCCTGTTGTTGGCGGTGATGGAGAAACGGTTGGGCGTGCATCTCTCCGGACAGGATGTCTATGTGAATGTCGTGGGCGGCATGCACATCGACGAGCCGGCTATCGATATGGGGATTGTGGCAGCGGTCGCCTCCAGCTTGCGGGATATTCCCGTAGAGCCCGGGTTTTTGATGTTGGGCGAGATTGGTCTCGGCGGGGAGGTCCGTGCGGTCAGCCAGGCTGAAGCACGCATCCGTGAAGCCGCAAAGATGGGATTCAAACGCTGCCTCTTGCCTGAGCGAAATCTGACGAAGCTGGATCCCATTGAGGGCATGGAGCTGGTTGGGATTCAAGAGGTCAGAGAGGCGCTCGACGTGGTCTTAGCGTAGTCTGTTGATTGGAGAGAAGCAGTCATCACCGATGATTATGATGCGTCTACTCGTTGTCGTGCTCCTTGGGCCGCTGGTCTTGCTGTCCGGCTGCGCAGTGCTTGGTCCTAAGGAAGAAGTCCCGCTCAAACGAGTCACGGTTGAGGACTTAACCGTGTTGTTGCGCCAACGTGATGCCGCAGTCCATTCAATGAAAGGGTTGTTCAGTGCCAAGGTGCGGGGCGGGCTCATTCCAATCCTTTCCCGCGTCGAGGGAACGGTCTATTATCGGCGGCCGAATGCCTTGAGGCTGAAAGGTTTTACTCCGTTCGGAGGTGAGCTGTTTGACTTCGTCCAAGCCGATGAGTGGTATAAACTTCGGCTCCCATTGGAAGGGAAAGTGTATACCGGTGATCAAGCCGACCTCAAGGACCAGGGGAGCCTCGCTCGCTTTTCCCAGCTGAGTGCGTGGGCTATCGGAGGCCTGTTCGGCGCGAATGCGCTTGCGAGAGATGAGACCGCCAAGCTGGTGTTGGAGAAGGGGCTGTATCGTCTTGATGTGTACGGGGTGGCACGTGGGGTAGGTCACTCGTCTCGGTCACTGCTTCGCCGTCTCTGGTTTGATCGCCGGTTGTTGGTGGTGCAGGAGGATCGGCTTGGTGAGGGCGGGGAGATCGAGGCCACGATTCACTACGATGATTTTAGGCCACTCGATGCCGGAGGTGCCGCGTCGTCGCAGACTCTAGCCGATGCCGATACTCGGTTGCTACGTCCGTTCAAGATTTCTCTTGAGGATGGACGTGGCCAAGGAGCCGTGCAGGTCACCTTCCATGAACTGCACCAGAATCAGGCGATCACAGCGGAAGACTTAGGTCAGACTCTATAGCTGTCAATGAAGATCCTTGCGGTTGAAACGGCCACCACGTGGCAGAGTGTGGCGATTCTCGATGAGAACGGGGTCATTGCTCAGCATGACCAGGAGGCTGGCGTGGCCCATGGCACCTTACTTTTACCGACTATTGACCGCCTCCTTATACAAGCTCGAGTGCCACTTCATGAACTGACAGGGCTGGTCTGTTCATCTGGACCTGGTTCGTTTACGGGCATTCGAGTTGGTCTCGCCACCTGCCTCGGCCTACGGGCTGCAACAGGACTTCCCCTCGTCCTTGTCCCGACATTGGAGGCGATGGCCTGGAATGTGGATACCACGATATCGATTTGTCCCCTGTTGCCTAGCCGCCGGGGGGAAGTGTATTGGGCTATCTTTCGCCGAGGTGTGGATGGGCGGGTCGATCGTGTGTTAGGTGAACAGGTTGGAACGGAACAAGCCTTTGTTCAAAGTCTTCATGAGCCTACAGTGGTCATTGGAGCGGGATGGGGGACGATGGCACCTAAGACTCACGAGCTCCTATTGAAATCGAGCACAGTGACGGTGGGATCGGAACAGTTCTTTACACCGTCGGCCGTCTCCGTTGCTCGTAGTGGGATGGCTCGGCTTCGACGGGGGGAGGTTGCGGGGGAGGCCGTCGTTCCCCTCTATGTCCAGCGGGCTGAGGCAGAAATCCAATATGAACGCTCGGGAGGGATTTCACCGGTGGTGCGGCGTCAACGCCGTGTTGAACGAAAGACGGCAGAGCGATTGGCACGAGGTCGGAGACGGTCAGGAGTGTGATTGCGCTGCGTGGTGGGAGAACGATGTTGGATCTGCACATTCTTCCAGCGACACCGGACAGGTTGCCAGAGATTGTGTTGTTAGAAGAGGCTTGCTTCTCGGCGCCTTGGACGCGCAAAATGTTGGAAGCTGAATTGACGGGCAATCCTTTCGCACATTTTCTCGTCGCGTTGCGCCAAGATCCGTCAAGGAGAGAGGCAGAATCGGAGATTCTCGGGTATCATTGTTTTTGGATTGTCTTTGAAGAACTGCGGCTGATGAATGTGGCAGTGCGAGGGTCGATGCGGAGGCAAGGAGTTGGACGTGCGCTTGTGATGGAGGCTTGTCGCCTCGGGGTTGAACAGGCAGCCACTCGGGCCATCCTTGAAGTCAGAGCCTCGAACGAGGCTGCACGGTCATTGTACACGCAGCTGGGGTTTGTTCAGGTCGGCAAGCGTCCTCAGTATTATACCCATCCCACCGAAGACGCGCTCTTAATGGAAATGAATCCACTTGTGTTGCCAGGTTCCTGGCAGCCAGATCGAACATGCCGCACAGGAGGTGCACCACTGTTGCCAGATTCACTCTAACCAGAGGAGGTGTCGTATGTTGACAGAAGATGCGATCATGGAACAGCTTCGCCACACCAACACCGAATTTCGAGAGCTGGAACAGTCTCACCATCGCCTGGATCTTGAACTCAACGAGCTGCAAAGACGTCATGTGCTGACACCGAACGAAGAGATTGAAAAAAAACGGCTTCAGAAAGAAAAGTTAGTCAAGAAAGACAAGCTGGCAGAGATCATTCGCCTCTATCGTGAGCAACGATTGGAGCCAGCGCGGTAATCAGCCGCTTGCTAGCCCGCATGATGCATGAACGCTTCTGCTGAAATCTTCGATGGGCTACAGAGACAAGCCTGGCCGTGGGTTTGCTGCGGCCGGGCCAGCTGGCCAGCCCTTGTGGCCGAGACGGACTGTTTCATGTATGCCGTGGTTCCTCGGGGTTTCGTATGACCATCTCACGGAGCATCTTGGTTGTGTGCCCCTCGCCGCCTCAATATCGCTCTCGGTCGAACCTGCGTGGGGTTGAAGGCTCGAGGGTGCTCGGACGCTGAGTTGGTCGATGGAGCACGAGTCGTCATGAATCATGGGGGCTAGGGAGATTTAGGACCCTTGGCCAGGCTTATGCAGCACGCCGTTCATCCACTTGCCCTTCATATTCAAGCCGTCAAACGTCGATTGCTCATTATCGGGGCGACGATCGTGGGTTCATTGGTGCTCACGTTCACGTTTTCGTCGGACATGGTGGCTTGGCTCAATCGTCCGTTCCCGAATCAGCTGGCATTTTATGGGCCGACGGAAGCGCTCTTTGCTTCAATCAAGGTCTCATTGTTAGCGGCGGTGATTCTGAGTCTCCCGGTCATTTTCTACCAATGTTGGAAGTTTATCGAGCCGGCGCTGTTGCCGACGGAACAACGCTGGGCCATCCCTCTCTTCATGATAGCCGGCGGGTTGTTCGCATTAGGGTTGGTGTTTTGCAACATAGTCATTCTGCCGCTCGTGATCGAGTGGTTTGTGAGTTTCGGGTTGGACCGTGACATTACCCCACAACTCAGTGTGGGGACCTATATTGATTTCAACGTGAAGTTCTTACTGATCTTCGGGTGTGCGTTTGAATTGCCATTGGTCATGACGCTTGCGGCTCTGACGGGACTCGCGTCAGCTCACACGTTTGCCCGGTACCGTAAACATGCCATCTTGCTCTGTCTCATCATCTCAGCGGTTGTGACACCCGATGCGACACTCTTTACGATGCTGCTGATGGCCGTTCCCTTGATGGTGCTGTATGAGGTTGGGATTCTCGGGGCGCGCCTGTTTGGCCGGAATCCGACTCCCAGTGACGTTGATCTGCCGCTTGATCCGGACCTGCCGATTAACACTGCGGGAACGAGGGTACGATGATGGCTCAATTCGTTAATGTTTGGCGGACTGCTTTTCTTGCAGTTGCCATGCTCGTGGGTGATGGTGTCCTGCATTTCATGGGAGAAGCGGCCGCTTACGCGCAGGATCCGCCGTTTTCCGTAGCGATACCAGTGGCAGATCCTTCATCATCGCCGAACCCTTTCGGCCAATCTGTTGCGAGTGTGCAGGCTCTCGTGATGGACAGCCATGGTGCCATCTATGCGGGGTCATTTGGTCATGGCATCTTTCGTAGTACTGATCGAGGTTCAACTTGGGTTCGAGTGGGAGGAGGAGTGACCGATCCGTTTATCTTGAGTCTGTCCTCCACGAAGGATGGCCAGGTCTATGCTGGTACGTTTCGCGGAGGGGTGTTTCGTTCGCGTGACGACGGCAACTCGTGGCAGCCGGTCAGCACCGGGCTCAAGCGGCTGGAGGTGAAGGCCTTACTGGCAGTCGATCAGGAACTGTTCGCCGGAACCGGCGACGGTGTCTATCGTTTGCGGCATTCCGACGATCATTGGATTCCCGTGACGACGGGATTGGACGATGTGTTGGTCCATGCCCTCGCTCGCTCGGCGGATGGGACGCTCTTCGCCGGGACATCGGGGAAAGGCGTAGTTCGCTTCAGCCCTCGTTCATCAGGATGGGTGCGGATGCATCATGGTTTGAAAGATCATGAAGGGATGATCGAAAACTTCATCCGCGTGCTCGTCATCGATCACGAGCAACACCTTGTTGCTGGAACCTTCGATGGCGGTGTCTTTCGTAGTGGTGACGGTGGACAGACCTGGCGACCGATCAGTCGGGCGTTGCCCAATGATTCCATCCGCGGTATTGTGTCGAGCGATCGGAGTTTGGTCGTGGCGACGGGGAACGGAATTTTCAAGACAGTGGATCAAGGGAAGCAATGGATTCCGGTGAATAAGGGACTGACCAATCAGGCTATCCAGGTGTTGATCGGGTCCAAAGAAACAGGACTGTATGCCGGAACCAGTTCCGGAGTGTTCCGCAGCGACGATGGGAGTTCATGGATTGCCGTGAACGAAGGGTTGGAGGCTGGAGTTGCGCCACCCCCGTTTCTCTTTCGATAACCTTAGAAAGGATACTTCGAATGGCTGAGATAGGTGACGAGGTACGAGCGACGATTGCTGTGACGAGCAAGGGGCAGCCGGTAGGCGACATTGTGCTCAAGTTTTTTTCCGATGTGGCACCAGGGCATGTCACGAACTTTCTCAAGCTTTCCAAAGAGGGGTTTTACAATGGGACGACGTTCCACCGAGTGATCCCCGGATTTATGATTCAAGGGGGAGACCCCAACAGCAAGAGCTCCGATCGCTCCTCACATGGCATGGGTGGGCCAGGGTATAAAGTGAAAGCGGAGTTCAACAGCACACCTCATAAACGAGGGATCGTATCCATGGCCCGAGCCAATGATCCCGACAGTGCCGGGTCACAGTTCTTTATCTGTGTCGCGGACGCAAACTTCCTCGACTGGCAATATACCGTATTCGGGGAGGTGGTGAGCGGCATGGACGTGGCCGACAAGATAGTCGGTATGAAACGTGATGGAAGAGACAATCCATTGGAGCGTGCTGAGATGACTATCACGATCAGTGAGGGTTGATCAGGAAAGGGGGGAGGGGAAGAAGGGGTGAACGGTAGGAAGATACAAGATCGAAAGCCAGACAAATTTCTATTGGTGATAACGTTGCTGCTGACCCTTTCCCCCGTACTGTTGGTCGGCTGTGCGGTGCCACACATCCCGTCACGGATTATTTACGAAGATCCTGTGAACTATGTGCGGCTAGAAGAAGATGCGGATGTTCTCGCTGAATGGCCACCGACTCACCATGCGCACCCATTTCTCATCGAGTCGGGTACGATACGGACAATTTTGACAGGGATGAAGGTGCAGGAACATCGGACCGCACTACAACGGTGGTTCCTTGGTGAGTCTCCGCTGGTTCCGGCGTTCACGGATGAGGAGATCACGCTTCTGTCAGCTCAATTGGCGGGAGCATTGGCGGAAGCCACCTATCAAGAGCGTGTCACGTTTTATCTCAGTCAGCCGCAGACGTTTGCACGGCGCATCATTACGACGGGTGGATTGTATATCCATGGAAGGGAGTTGCATTTTCTTCTGGGGAACTGGAGGATCATGTATGGTATTCCAGCCTACGGCATGATCTACGATCGCCGTTATCCCATGAGGCCGACTGCGGCCAAAGGTGTTGACTTGCTCTTTCAGCCGGCCGATGCGGTTATTCCCTTGCGAAACAGCCTGATCGATGGGATTTTTGCGAACGCCAAAGATGAGCTGGTTATTGACTTAACCAAACTCGAACCCCCTGAGCCGGTGACCCACCTCATGAGGCGCTGTGCGGACTCTCCGACGCTTTGCTCATGGGAGCCTAGCTGATTCCTTCTGCCCGTGATAACACCGAACCCCCTTGAATCATCGAGCAAAGGAAGAGAGGTTGACGTAGGCATTGCCGCAGCAAGAGGCCAGTCGCCTGTGGGCGTTCCAGGTTGGGTTCTCCCGCCGGAGATGTAGCGACTGTCAATGTCCAAGTCGACTACGTGGCTGCGGTGGCCCAAACGGGGGAGAATCTACGGCACATAGCCGAATTCACAATATTTCGAATGATAATAATATCGGTCACGAGATATTGGCCGATTGCAGTAACAAGTGCTTTAAGATTGGCACGTTCATTAGTAGGTTTGGAAGGATTACCACAATGGACTCGTCAAGCATGAAGGGTGAGGTCGGCATGAGCTGCTGGTTCCCCTCCACTTGAGAATATCCCGGATCATGTTTCATCGCCGAGGCGCTGCTGCTGATCGCACCACGAGTGCCGTTGACTCTTGGGGTAATGTGGCGTTCTGCCTATTCAAAATCCGGTACAAGGTACGCTTCGTCGAAGTGCAGGTGCTGATGGACCTGTCTATCCAGAGCGAGAGATTAAGTATCAGAGATCTTGGGTAACTAGGAAGCAGGACAGAAACGGATACCGCCTGCGGTTTGCAGGATCTCCAGTAGAAGTATGCGCAGTGTCGTCGAGTGGCGAGAGCCGTGCAAGTGAAGGGAATGGGTGCCTTTTTCATGAAGTGGTCAACACTCTTCCCGTTTTGACAGTGCGGGAATCGCTATGGTAAAGTCCGCGAGTTGTTGATAATCAAGGCTTTTCACGTACATTTTGAAGGACGATTGAATATGAGTGGATCGCAGTCACATGTGGTTATCGTCGCAGGAGCGGGACCGGCTGGTATGGCCGTAGCGGCTGCCCTTTCAAAAGTCGGGCACGAGGTGATCATTCTGAATCGTGACATAAAATTTGGCGGCTTGGCTGAGTATGGGATCTTCCCATCGAAGTTGAAACTCCGCGGCGGCCTGAAGAAACAGTACTGGGATCTCCTCCAACAGAAGAACGTCCACTATTTGGGGAATGTCACGATTGGGAACGGCAAGGACCTCACGGTTAAAGAGGTGTGTGGACTAGGGGCAAGCGCGGTTGTCTTTACGATCGGTGCTCAGGGGACTAAAGCCATTGGTGTGGAAGGGGATTCCGCACAAGGCGTGTTTCACGCAAAAGATGTCGTCTATCACTTCAATCGACTTCCCGGCTATGGGGATCGCCCGTTTGACATGGGAAAACACGTTGCAGTGATCGGGGCTGGCGACGTGATGGTGGATATTGCCCACTGGCTGACTCGCTATAAACAGGTCGAACGTGTCACGGCGATCGTGAGGCGGGGACCGGTCGAGCGAAAGTATAATCCGAAAGAGATTCGAAGTATCTGCGCCAATATGGATATTGAGGGAATCAATGCTGAGTTTGCCCGCATCAAGGACCGCCTTGCCAAGGTCGGGCAGAATCCGGATGAGGTATTGAAGGCATTCACTGATGAATTTACGAAGTGTGAGCCCAAGGTGTCAGAGACAAAGATGGGTTTTCGGTTCCTTGCCTCTCCGAAAAGGATTCTCGTTGATGGCAACAATCGGGTACGCGGACTCGAAATGGAAGACAATCGGCTCGATCCCAAGGGAGAGGACACGGTCGCTGTTGGCTTAAAAGCCTATTATGAGTTTCCTTGCGATTCAGTGGTATTTGCGGTTGGCGATAAGGTTGATGAGACGGTTGGTCTGCCCTATAAGAGCGGAGTGTTTACTACCAATCCCAATAAGACCGGAAATGATCCTGATGATGCTCTGTTCCAGGCGTATGATGAATCGACCGGCGAGGTGATGGAAGGGGTATTTTTGGCAGGTTGGGCTCGAAAAGCCAGTGAAGGTCTTGTTGGGGTTGCGAAGCGCGATGGAGATTGGTGTGCGGAGGTGGTTGAACGGTACTTGGGAGCAACGGTTAGTAATGGGGGAGATGTGAACATCGTACTAGACCGCTTGCACACGCGGCTCAAGCAACGGCAGAGCCGTCCAGTTGACATCAATGGGTTGCGAGCACTGGATGCGGTCGAGCGCTCTTTTTCGGGGAAGACCGACTGTATCGGTGAGTTTAAGTTTTCGGCTAATCAGGACATGCTGAAGCATATCGAACCGACGAGTAGTTGAGGCCGGTGGGCTGCTATCTCACCCTCAACTATGTCCCCATTTGAGCTTCTCTCGTAACACCTCATAGTAGTGGCTTTCGGGAAATCTGATGAGCTGAGTTCGGTTCTCTGAAGCCTGGATGACCGCGGTGTCGCCCTGTGTCATGGCTACGCCCACTTGCCCATCTAACGTTGCCATCGATCCATCATCCTTACTGGTCAGAGTCACTTCGATGATGGCAGTGCTCGGCACGATCAATGGGCGATGGGTTAAGGTGTGTGGACAGATTGGCGTCAGGATAAATGCTTTAAGGGCTGGGTTCATGATCGGCCCCCCGGCCGAGAGGGAATAAGCGGTAGAGCCGGTCGGTGTGCCAATGATCAGACCGTCCCCTCGCAGGTTCGTGACGAATTGCCCCCCAATTGCGATGTGCAGTTCAATCATTCGAGCCAATGTGCCCTTGCTAATGACCACGTCGTTGAGCACAACACCTTGTGCCACCGTTTCTCCATGCCGGTGGATATGTGTGGTGAGCATTAGTCGTTCATCAAGGGTGAAATCGTTGGCGAAGACTCGTTCAAGAGACGGATAGAGGTTATCCAGTCTGACCTCCGTCAAGAATCCGAGCCCTCCCATATTGACACCCAGGATCGGAATGCTTCGTTCAGCCGCAAGTCGCGCAGCGCTGAGAATGGTTCCGTCCCCTCCCAGGACCAATAGAACATCCGCCTTTTGAGCCAGTTGAGTTTTAGGAATTCCGCCTGGTTCGTTTAATAGTAGTGCGGAGGTCGTGTCGAGTAAGACATCGATGTGACGGTCACGAAGCCAGGCCACCACGCCAAGCAGCGTGGTCTTTACTTCGGGAAACTTTGGCTTTGTCAGGATCCCGATACTTTTACTTTTCATGAATGCCACGCATATAGTTGGACGGATGAGGGTGGTGATTGTATCGGGATGCGTAATTTTGTGTCAATGAAAAGGCCGTTGGGCTTCCTGTGTCGCTTTGCAAGAGGGTTTTTGAACAGTCCCTTCGTGCTATCAGCCCAAATAGCGCAATGACTGTGCAGATCCTGAATAGCACAAGGGGCACGTTTTTGCCGAGCCGTCATCCTGTATGGCCGTTGGGCCCTCTTGTGGTCTACTCCATAAAGAGACGCCGGAACTCATAAGCTAGGGCCTTGCTTCACCGTCTCGTTCTCCGCTCAATCTTGACTCTCAAACATACTGTGGTTAGAATCACAACAAGGTTTTTCAAGGGTTTGCTTGAATGCGGCCAGGGTCCCACTCACCGAGAAGGAGGCAGGATGTTCGAACGATTTACGGATAAAGGTCGGAAGATCATCATCCTTGCGCGTGAGGAGGCAGAGCGGCACCAGAATGACTATCTGGGTACCGAACATCTGGTCTTGGCGATCCTTCGTGAGTCCGACGGGATTGCCCTCATGATCCTGAAGAAGATGGGATTGTCGACCGAGCAGATTCGACTGGAGATTGAACGCAATCTGCCCGGTGGCGGGACAACGATGACGTTTGGGGAGATCCCCTTTAGCCCACGAGTCAAGAAGGTTATTGAATATGGGGTTGAGGAGGCACGTTTGCTTGGCCACAACCACATTGGGAGTGAACACTTGCTCCTTGGGCTGTTGCGTGAAGAAGAAGGGATTGGAGGCAAGATTCTTCGAAGCCTGGGGGCAAATCTTCTGACCGCTCGTCAGCTGACGGTGACGTTTTTGCGGAAGTCTGCTCCCCGTGAACGTGATCGGAAAAGCAATACTCCGGCGTTGGATGAGTTCGGCCGTGACCTGACCCAATTGGCCCAAGAAGGTCAACTGGATCCTGTGATTGGTCGAGCTGACGAAATTGAGCGGGTCTTACAGATTCTCAGTCGGCGAAGCAAGAACAATCCAGTTCTCATTGGCGAGTCTGGGGTCGGAAAGACAGCCATTGTCGAGGGGCTTGCCCAACGAATCATCCAGTCTGAGGTGCCCGACAACCTGCTCTCGCGTCGAGTTATTGCGTTAGACCTTGGGTCGCTTGTCGCAGGGACGAAATACCGCGGACAGTTTGAAGAGCGCTTGAAAGTTGTCATGAAAGAAATCGTTCAGGCCGGTAACATCATTATCTTTATCGACGAACTTCATACCCTGGTGGGAGCAGGAGCGGCTGAGGGTTCGATTGATGCATCGAATATGTTGAAGCCCGCGCTCTCGCGCGGGGAAATTCAGTGCATCGGTGCGACGACGTTGGATGAGTATCGTAAGCACATCGAAAAAGATGGGGCATTGAAGCGAAGGTTCCAGCCGATTTACGTTCAGCCACCGAACATGGATGAAACCGTCCGCATTATTCAAGGGCTCCGTGATCGATATGAGGAACACCATGGAGTGGAGATTACAGAGGATGCGATCGTGGAGGCCGTCAAGTTATCCGATCGATACATTACCGATCGGTTCTTGCCCGATAAGGCGATCGACCTGATTGATGAAACTGGATCACGCGCCAAGCTGCAGACCTACGCGCTTCCTTCAGAATTGAAAGCCATGGAGCAAGAGCTCAAGAAGGTTGCACGTGAGAAAGAGCTCTCAATTTCCATGCAGAATTTCGAGGAAGCAGTTCGGCATCGCGAAGAAGAGGAGCGACTCCGCAAGCTCCTCGATGAATCCAAACGAGAGTGGAAAAAGAACCAAGAAAAAAACAAGCCTGTGATTGGGAAGGAAGACGTCGCCTACGTTGTCTCAAAGATGACCGGTATTCCACTCTTCAAGCTGGAAGAGGAGGAGTCGAACAAGCTCCTGAGAATGGAAGAGTTCCTTCACAAGAGGGTGGTCGGTCAAAACGAGGCGATCTCAGCCGTTGCCAGAGCGATTCGTCGTTCGCGAGCCGGTTTGAAGGAGACGAAGAAACCGATTGGCTCCTTCATTTTCCTTGGCCCGACAGGGGTTGGGAAGACGGAGCTTGCAAGGACATTAGCCGAGTTTTTGTTCAACAGCGAAGATGCTCTGATTCGCGTTGATATGTCCGAATACCAAGAGAAGTTCACCAGCTCTCGGCTTTTTGGTGCCCCTCCTGGCTATGTGGGATATGAGGAGGGAGGTCAGCTCACGGAAAAAGTTCGTCGTCGGCCTTATTCAGTCGTTTTGTTTGATGAAATCGAGAAAGCGCATCCCGATGTGTTTAATGTGCTGCTCCAAGTATTGGATGACGGGGTTCTGACCGACAGCCTCGGACGAAAAGTCGATTTTAAGAATACGGTGGTCATCATGACGTCCAACATTGGGACGAAGATGATCCAGAAAGGTGTGTCGCTTGGGTTCCAGAGTACGGAAGGCGAAGCCGCACGTCGGAAAAAGGAAGAGGTGCTCGGAGAGCTTCGCAAGTCGTTCAGTCCAGAGTTTTTGAATCGAATCGATGAAATCGTTATTTTCCATCAACTTGAGAAAGAGCAGCTCTACAATATCCTGGATATTCTACTCCGCGAGTTGAATCTGCGGCTGGTTGACAAAGGGATTGAGATTGAGGTTGATGATGAAGTTAAGCAATGGCTCATTAAAGAAGGGTATGAGCCACTCTATGGGGCAAGACCGATGCGGAGGGCCATCCAACGTGCCATCGGCGATCCCCTGTCTGATGAACTGATCAGAGGACGCTTCAAGGAAAGCCGCAAGGTCAAGGTCGTCTTGCGAGACGGGGCCCCGGCTTTTATCGAGCAGGAGGCGATGGCTGGAGTGTAGTGCTCTTTTGTGGTCATCCAGGGATTGAATACAATGGGTATGGCCTCTGCAGCATCTGGCTGCAGAGGCCATTTTGTTTCAACAGGGCGTGACGGTTTCCTCGTCGCATGATGGGTGTTCATTCGGCAGCACAGACAAATTTGAAGCAGACGGTCTGGAAATCAGGTCCGGTTCTCGGCATTGAATCCTCCTGCGATGAAACAGCCGCTGCAGTCCTCGGTGCTGACGGGACGGTGCTTTCCAACATTATCTCGTCGCAACAGGACGTTCACGAGAAATTCGGCGGAGTCGTTCCGGAATTGGCGGCCCGGGCTCATCTTGGAACAATCGACCTAGTTGTGACTCACGCGTTGCGAGAGGCTCAGGTTGCGAAGGGTGATCTCCGGGCCGTCGCGGTCACTCAAGGACCGGGGTTGGCAGGGGCGTTGCTGGTCGGGGTGAACTATGCAAAAGCCTTAAGTTATGGACTGGGTATTCCTCTCATTGGAGTCAACCATTTGCAGGGTCATATTGCGTCCGCATGGTTGGCTGATCCGACCTTTCCCCTTCCCTGTATTGTCCTGGTCGTATCGGGAGGACATACGCACCTCTATCGTCGTGAAACGGACGGGGCGTGTGTTCTGCTTGGGTGCACTCGTGATGATGCAGCCGGTGAAGCGTTTGATAAGGGAGCTCAGATGCTTGGTCTTGGCTATCCTGGTGGACCGGAGATTGATCGGGTTGCCCGAGCAGGAGATCCGCAGGCCATCCCGTTTCCGCGGTTTCATCGGACGAAGCACAGCCTTGAGTTTAGCTTCAGCGGTCTCAAGACATCGTTATTATACAAGTTGCGCGGAATGGCGGATCCGCTCAAGCCTGAGCAAATTGCCGATCTTGCGGCTGGCTATCAAGAGGCGATTATACAGGTTTTGGTCATAAAGTCCTTGGCGGCGTTGAAGCAGGCGAATCTATCTGCGCTTGCTGTGGTAGGTGGTGTATCAGCGAACTCGCGATTACGTGCGGTGTTGAGTGAACGAGCAGAGCGTTGGAAGATCCGACTATCACTTCCTCCGACGGAGTTCTGCACGGACAATGCGGCTATGATTGCGTCGGCAGGACGGCAGCGGCTGATGTGCGGAGAACCATGCCCTGCAGATCTTGACATTGATCCGATGAATGAGGCGGTGACATTTAGCGGGACTAGCCCGGCCACTATGGGCTTCCTGAAACAGAAGGAGAATCGCGATCTCTGATATCCGTGGTCATATTGCGGGGATTCGTGCGAGCCAGCTCGCTGCGCTCGAACGACTCTACCGTCGTCGCGTTACACATGACACGATCCTTTCGTCGGACCTCGCCAAGGTAATGGGGCAACTGACGCTTGAACTGCGTCGACCAATCGGTGTGCTGCTGACACGGCGTGGGCAGGTTCAGGAAGTGATCGTGGGAACGGAGTTGACGCTCTCTTCTGCGACGCTTACCTTGTTCCGTACCGGAAGTCGAGCGCTTCGTGGGTTGCGATTTATTCGGACGCAATTGCAGGATCAGCCATTGAGCCAGGAAGTGCTCACCGACCTCGCCTTCTTGCGCCTTGATCTGGTTGGCGTCCTCAGTGTCGCCGCCGACGGCCAGCTGGGGCAGTTGTACCTCGCAAATTTACTGCCTCCCAATGCTGCCGCGCAACTGTTCAAGGTGTGGCGATCGATTCCATTCCACAGTGTCAGGGTGGCGTTCGACGAGTTCATTCAGGATCTCGAAGCAGAACTGCAGCAGGCTTGTGCGCAATATGCGGTGGCACACGGAAAGGAGTCGGCCATCCTTGTCAGCGCGTCGGTGAAAAGCCGAGCGGAGCAGGAGGAGCGGCTGACTGAATTGGCGGAGTTGGCGGCATCGGCCGATGTCACGGTGATCGATCGCATGGCCCAACGAACGTCGGATGGACATCAGCGATATCTGTTGGGAAGCGGAAAAATGAAAGCTGTCTTGATTCAGACCCTTCATCGTGGAGCTGACATGGTCATCTTTGACCAAACGCTCTCGCCAGCCCAACTGCGGGCCATTTCGGAAATGACGGATATCAAGGTCATTGATCGCACGCAACTGATTTTGGACATTTTTGCTCGTCGTGCTCATAGTCGTGAAGGGAAGATTCAGGTCGAGTTAGCACAACTTCGCTATCTCTTGCCGCGTTTGTCAGGACGTGGCACCCAGTTGTCGCGTTTGGGAGGCGGCATCGGCACGCGGGGGCCAGGTGAATCGAAACTCGAGACGGATCGTCGACGAGTCCGGGAGCGGATCACGCATTTAGAACGGGAATTGGCAAGGTTCGCACGGCATCAAGATCGGCGCCGATCCCGCCGCGGGCGATATGGGCTCCCGGTGATTTCGTTGGTGGGCTATACCAATGCTGGAAAGTCGACCCTGCTCAACGTTCTGACTAAGAGTCATGTCTCAGCACAAAACCGACTGTTTGAAACTCTTGATACAACAAGCCGACGATTGCGATTCCCTGAAGACCGTGAAGTCATCATGACAGACACCGTGGGGTTTATTCGCGATCTTCCTCAGGAATTGGTCGGCGCGTTTCGGACGACGCTGGATGAGCTTCGCGAGGCGGATCTCCTGCTCCATGTCGTTGACGTGAGTGCCGCGGATATTGATGTGCAGATCACCGCTGTGGAGGCCATCTTGGAGGAGCTTAAATTGATGGTGATTCCTAGGGTGCTTGTGTTCAATAAGTGTGACCAGGCGTTGCCGCAACAGGTGGACTGGCTCTGCCGGCGGTACGGAGCCATTGGGATTTCTGCGTTTCAGCCCGCCTCGCTTCGTCCTCTGCTGACTCAACTGGAGTTGCACGTGAACGCACTGTTGCCCGCCAATGACCAAACAGCACAGGCACTTCAGGGAGATGATGAGGTGGCTCTTGCAACGTATCAGTAAGCGCTGCACAATCGAACATCCATGAGATCACCCAATCGCGGAAGGACCGGATCTGTGTCGGGCCGTGCAGCGAAGATCGCGGTACAACTTCGTCAGACCGTACCGGTGGTAAGGATAGAGTTAACGCACCGTTCGCCATGGGAGCTGCTGGTGGCGACGATTCTTTCTGCACAGTGCACAGATCAGCGGGTGAACCAAGTGACACCGGCGCTGTTTCAGCGCTATCCAACTCCACAGTCCATGGCAAGGTCGGAGAAGACCGATCTGGAGAGGCTGATTAAACCGACGGGTTTTTACAAAAGTAAGGCAAACAACTTGGTCGGCTGTGCACAGGCTGTCTCAACCCGATTTGGTGGTCAGGTGCCGAGCACGATGGACGAGCTGACGTCAATTCCTGGTGTCGGACGGAAGACGGCGAACGTGCTTCTCGGAGGAGTGTTTGGAAAGCCCGGAGTCGTTGTTGATACCCATGTAAAGCGTACAGCGAACCGTTTAGCCCTGAGTTGCTCGCAAAATCCTGAGCAAATTGAGCGTGATCTTCAGGCTCTCTATCCCCAAGTGGAGTGGACCAATATTTCACAGCGCCTGTTGCTTCACGGACGATATGTGTGTCTTGCGCGGAAGCCTCGTTGTGGCGCCTGTGCGCTCTACGATCTCTGTGAGTGGGAAGGAAAATTGACGAGATGATTAAAAGTATGACTGGGTTTGGTCGATGCCAGGGGACCTGTGCCGGAGCGACCGTCACGATTGAGGTGCGATCAGTCAACCATCGCTTCTTGGAAACCTCCATTCGTTTGCCAAAATCAATGGGGAGGCTGGAGGAAGTCTTTAAAAAATCCGTCCAACGGCATTGTGCCCGTGGCCGAGTCGATCTCACCGTGGTGCTTCAGGGGGGGCAGGGGACCGGGCGGTTGCCTCAACTTGACGAGAACTTGGCGAAGCACTACCATCAGGCTCTTCGAACCCTCCAACGTACATTGAAGCTGAAAGGATCGATCGACATCGCCCTGATGGCTGGATTTCGTGACGTCATTGTGCTGTCCGATCAGACAACTGATGATCCAAAACTCCTCAAATTTGTTGAACGGTTGGGAGCGAAAGCGGTATCGGACATGGTCACCATGCGCAAGAAGGAGGGCGGGCTTCTTGCGAAGGATATGCTGGGTCGATTGGCTTGTGTGCGGACATGCAAAACGACGATTGCCAACCGTACCACATCTGTCGCACAGGAAGCCTTTGATCGGATGAAGCGTCGTGTGGAAAAATTGATTGGGGATGTCGTTCCGGATCTCCCTCGACTGAATCAGGAGCTCGCCATCTACGCCGACCGGTGTGACATTACGGAAGAATTGGTCAGATTGGACGCGCATATGATACAGTTTGAGAAGGCTGTTCAGCACAGTGAGCCAGTTGGAAAGACGCTGGACTTTCTTCTACAGGAGATGGGACGGGAAGTGAATACGATTGGCTCTAAGGCGAATGATGCTGTGGTTGCCGCGGAAGTTGTTCGAATGAAAGCAGAATTGGAACGTGTGCGTGAGCAGGTGCAGAACGTCGAATGAGTAGCCCGTCGACCACACGCCATCTGTCCTCCAGCCGGCTGCCTGCTTCAGGGCGTCGGGGTATTTTGTATATCGTGTCAGCCCCTTCAGGGGCTGGGAAAACGACTTTATGTAAACAGATTGTGACTTCGATATCCGGGGTCTGGCATTCCATATCGGCGACGACAAGAGAGCCTCGTCCTGGTGAAGAACATGGACGAGAGTACTTCTTCATTGAAGAACCACTATTCCACGACATGGTGGCTCGCGATGAGTTTTTGGAATATGCCCATGTCTATGGCCACTGGTATGGAACCCCTCGGAGTCCCCTTATGGATAAGATTGAGCAGGGCGTTGATGTCTTGCTTGAAATTGACGTGCAGGGCGCACTCCAGATCAAGAAAAGATTTGTCGATGCGGTGTCGATCTTTATCTTGCCGCCATCAATGGATATTCTCCGCGCCAGATTGCAGGGCCGCGCTTCGGATTCTCAGGAGGAAATCCTGCGCCGACTCCGCAAAGTGAAAGAAGAAGTCTGGTGTGCTCGTGAATATTCGTACATCGTGCAAAACGACGATCTTACGCAGTCTCTTCGTGAGTTGCAGAGCATTTTCCAGGCCGAACGTCTTAAGACTCAGCGGATGGACATGCAGTGGCTTGAGCAGAGTTTCGTCGACGAGACGGATGCAGCACCGGCAGATTGAGGATTGGTACTCACATTTTATCGCCAAGGGAGAGAGATCTATTATGATCGACATGCTGAATTTGTTACCGCAGTACACGTCCAACGAATTTGACTCCAGACACCGATTGGTGATCGTTGCCTCGCAGAGGGCC
The DNA here is from genome assembly GCF_054902215.1 of Nitrospira sp. CMX1. Taxonomy (NCBI): domain Bacteria; kingdom Pseudomonadati; phylum Nitrospirota; class Nitrospiria; order Nitrospirales; family Nitrospiraceae; genus Nitrospira; species Nitrospira sp. CMX1. Next base: position 90,336 of record NZ_JBUBKD010000033.1, read on the forward strand.
AAGCACTTGACCCAGGGCGCCAGGCCTAGTGGACCCTCTCGTTTTACGAGGGAAACGACCGTTGCGCTGGATGAGGTCTTGAAAGGGCAAGTGAAGTATCTCATCGGCAAGGAAGCGCGCGATGCGATGAAGGAAGCCAAGCGTGGGAAGGAAGGTGAGACGGAGCGTATCGCGATGATGACCGGGGAAGATGCTCGGGAAATCAAGAAAGAACTCAGTGTGTACGTTGATGATACGACTCAGCCGACGGCAGCTCCGACCGAGGAGTAGATGGTGGACGACGCGAGGTCCTTCGCGGCTCTTGCTGGCAAGCACCTGGTGCTCGGGGTGACCGGGAGTATTGCCGTCTATAAAGCGGTCGGCGTGCTTCGCGCGTTGCGGGATCAAGGGGCGACCGTGTCGGTTGTCATGACGAGGGGAGCGACAAAATTTATGACGCCGCTGACCTTTGAAGTACTGTCAGGTCATCGGGTTGTCACCGATCTTTTTGACGCTCATGCAGTCATGCCGCATCTGACGCTCGCAGAGAATGCCGATGCAGTCCTGGTGGCTCCGGCAACGGCGAATTTTTTGGCGAAGGCGGCGCTTGGCCTTGCGGATGACGTCTTGACCACGATGCTACTGAATACGCGATGTCCTGTCATTGTGGCTCCCGCGATGGACGGCGACATGTGGATCCATCCCACAGTCATGCAACATGTCGATATGCTGCGAGCGCGCGGGACGGTCGTACTTGATCCGGAAATTGGACCACTCGCATCAGGTCGGGTCGCACAGGGGAGACTCCCAACGGAAGCGAAAGTTCTGGAGGCAGTCCGTGCTGTGTTACGTCCGCAGGCCGATTGGCAGGGGCAGCGTGTATTGGTATCCGCGGGGCCAACCCAAGAGCCGATCGATCCAGTGCGATTTCTTTCCAACCGTTCGTCCGGGAAAATGGGGTATGCCATCGCAGAAGCGGCACGTGCTCGTGGGGGGGACGTGGTGTTAGTCACGGGACCTTCCGCATTAGTGCCTCCCTCAGGAGTCACCACCGTTCACGTGACAACCGCGAAGGAGATGGCCGAGGCGTTGTCTCAGCACTTTTCTTCCTGCACGGTCCTGATCATGGCGGCGGCTGTTGCGGATTTTCGTCCACGGGTGACTGTTTCAGAAAAGTTAAAAAAACAGGGGAGGTCTGAGCTTGAGCTTGCGCTCGAAGCGACGCCAGACATCCTTGCGATGCTCTCCGCGAAGCGCACGTCACAGGTTGTGGTCGGGTTTGCAGCAGAAACAGAACAAGTGCTGTCTCATGCCAAGGAGAAGCTAAAAGGAAAGGGATTGGATCTCATCGTCGCCAATGATGTGACGCAACCCGGTGGTGGATTCGGCAGTGATGACAATGCGGCGGTGATTCTATCCGCTACAGGCGAGCAGCGAGTGTGTGGCTTGATGCCCAAGCGACGGTTGGCGGACGAGATTCTGAATGCGGTGCGGGATTTGTGCTTGATGGCGCCACGTGGGGCGTCCCTTGTGGAGTAATCTTCATTATGGCTTCTGGTTCTAAGAAGACGGGCAACGCTGCCGAGATTGACCGGCTGGCTTTGGCGCTCGCCAAAGAGCCAGGATCCAAAGTCTTCATCCCTCTGGCCGAAGAGTATGGGAAAGTCGGCCGTTGGGAAGAAGCCGTGGTGGTGCTGGAGGATGGTCTGAAAACCTATCCCGGTTTCATTACGGCTATGGTGGCGTTAGGGCGTGCCTATGAGCACGTGAACCAACCGGTGAAGGCAAAGGCCATTCTTGAAGAGGCCATAAAAGTCAGCCCTGACAATCTCCGTGCGCATCGAACATTGGCTAAACTCTATGCCGCCCAGGGGGCCAAAGATGCCGCTATCCGCTCCTGTAACGTGATCTTATCGGTGAACCCACAAGATCAAGAAGCCTTGGCCCTGCGGGCGAGTCTTGATCACGCGGTAGCGCAGGAACGTGCTCAGGCTTCGAACCACCCTCCAGTGGAACTCAAGAGGCCTCAGTCTGATTGTCCTGGTGGAGAGCCGATATTCTCAGTCGTGGGACGTGCGGCTCAAGTTACAGAGAAGGGTGATGACTGTAAGGCCCCAGCCCTAATGGACTTAGCCGAATACGTTGAGCCAGGAGCTGCCGTTCTGTCCCTTAGTCCTCAAAGTACAAGCAGGTCGTCCGTTGCGCGACTTGAGCAGTGGCTTCACTTGATCCAATCGCGCCGTCGTGATGTGTCTAGTTCACCTCAATCGACCCGGAAAACTTCTCCGTGACTTCAACGGTTTGACCCTCTGAAAGTAGACTGCTAGAATGCCCCCTCCAGAGTGCGAGTGGCCTTCGTTTGGTATAGAAGGGGGCGGACGCGCCATGCTCCGTATATTGGTTCTGCATGGTCCTAACCTGAATCTGTTGGGCAGCCGCGAACAGTCTATTTATGGGACGATGTCTCTTGAAACGATTGACGCGTCTCTCCGTAGATTGGGCGAAGAATTGGGAGCTGAGCTTGTCATTCGACAATCCAATCATGAAGGAGAGCTGGTGACTTGGATTCAGGAAGCCCGCCGGGATTGTCAGGGCATCATCATCAATCCGGCAGCCTATACTCACACCAGTATCGCGATACGCGATGCGTTGGCGGCAGTCGACCTCCCCACCGTCGAAGTGCATCTGTCAAATATTTATCGGCGGGAAACGTTTCGACAACAGTCCTATGTGTCTGGAGTTGCCGTGGCACAGGTTTCCGGGTTTGGCCCATCCGGCTATTTGTTGGCCCTGCGTGGACTATGCGAGTATGTCACGAAGCCGTTGCCGATAGGTTCCAAGCCAGAACCCTCACCTGCGGTTAGAAGCAGGATCGGCCTGACCTGAGTCGATTTGTAGACGAAGAGAGTTTCTTCTCATCGAAGGGAGTTCAGAGTGATTTCCACGGTTGATTTTCGTGGCGGTGTTCGTTTGATGGTCGAAGGAGAACCTTTCTATATTGTTGAATTTCAGCACGTCAAGCCTGGAAAGGGTGGGGCATTTGTACGGACGAAGTTGAAGAGCTACTTATCAGGAAATGTATTGGATCGCACATTTCGATCAGGAGAGCGATTTGAAGAGCCTGATCTGGAAGAGCGGGATATGCAGTTTCTCTATGCGGCCGGCGATGCCTATACACTCATGGACACAGAGACCTATGAGCAACTGACATTTGAAAAGCAGCAATTGGGAGAGAATGCCGATCTGTTGAAAGAAAACATGGTCGTCAAGATTCTCATCTATGAGCATCGCCCGATTGCAGTGGAGTTGCCGAACTTTATTGAACTCAAGGTCGTCGATGCGGAACCTGGTGTGCGAGGAGATACGGCGTCGGGAGGGACAAAACCGGCCGTCGTGGAAACAGGTGCCACGATTAAGGTGCCGCTCTATCTCGAAGTTGGTACCGTGATTCGAATCGATACTCGTACGCGATCCTATGTGGAGCGTGTTCGGTGAGTGGCCGTCGGTCAAAACCTAAAACGCGTCGCATCGTGTTACCGGAGGGGCAGAGGCGGCCGCTTGGTGAGGCCGCGCCACCTGTCGGCTCCAGCAAACACCTCCAGGAACTGATTGATCTGCTTCGTCGCAACAACCTGACCGAACTGGAGCTTGAGCACCAAGGTGTTCGGATACGCCTGCGGCACGAGCTCATGGCTAAGACTCCTGTGGTGGTTCATCAGGAGTCGGTTCCGGCCATTCCTCAGCAACCGTCGCATGCCGTCTCCTCTACGACGCCGGTGCCGGAAGGAACCGCCGGCTTTGTCACGGTGACCTCACCGATCGTGGGGACGTTTTATCGCTCTCCTTCTCCCGATGCCGATTCTTACGTAGACGAAGGTGATTTTATCAAGAAGGGGCAAGTGCTTTGCATCGTGGAGGCGATGAAACTCATGAATGAGATCGAGTCTGAAATAGACGGCCGGGTCGTGAAGATCTTAGTGGAGAACACGAAGTCGGTTGAATATGGTCAAGCCCTGTTCCTCATCGATCCCAAAGTCACCCCATAGGTCATTCTCACGGTGAGTCTCTCCATCGTGTCGGAGCCAAGACGTGTTTAAAAAAGTTCTGATTGCCAATCGTGGAGAAATTGCGCTGCGAGTGATTCGCGCCTGTCGGGAGCTTGGCATTCACACGGTCGCGATTCATTCCGAAGCTGACGCGCTTGCGATGCATGTGCGGGCGGCCGATGAGAAAGTCTGTGTCGGACCGGCTGATTCCGCGCTCAGTTATCGGAACATTCCCAACGTCCTGAGCGCGGCGGAGATTACCGGAGTCGATGCGATTCATCCGGGGTATGGGTTTCTCTCGGAGAACGCCCATTTTGCGGAAGTGTGTGAATCCATCGGGATTAAGTTCATCGGACCCAGTTCGGAAAATATCGCCATGATGGGGGACAAAGCGAGGGCACGAGAGATCGTGGCTAAGCGAGGTCTTCCCGTGACGCCGGGGAGCCCCGGTGAAGTGCGGAGTGAAGAAGAGGCATTACAAGCTGCACAGAAGATCGGGTTTCCGGTCATCATCAAAGCGACGGCCGGCGGGGGTGGTCGTGGGATGCGTGTCGTCAATCGGGCTGAGGACTTGGGCCGAGCCTTTCAGGCCGCTCAAGCTGAGGCCAAATCGACGTTCGGGAACGACGGCGTGTATCTTGAAC
>NZ_JBUBKD010000034.1:0-5183 GCF_054902215.1 Nitrospira sp. CMX1
TCTCCGGCATGCTGGCGAGGATGGGATGGTCGGCGCTCTGGCCTCGTTGCACGATCAGGCGAATGTCCCGCTTGGCATCGCGTGCTGCGAGACGAATACTCTTCCAGAGATCCTCTTCAGAAACCGGGTGGGAGCAAGAGCTCGTGACGAGAAACCCCTCCGGCTTGAGCAGTTTCAACCCCAGTAGATTGACATCCTTGTATCCAGTCAACGCGCCGGCCAGGGCCTGTTGGCTACGAGCAAAAGCCGGCGGATCAAGCATCACGACATCATAACGTCGCCCTGCTTTCACCAACTTGCGCATGTCTTCAAAGGCATCGGCCTGCCGATAGGTACAGCGATCCTCCACTTTGTTCATCGTGGCATGTGTTCGAGCCATGGCCAATGTGTCTTGACTGACATCAAGGCCCTCCACTGATACAGCCCCGGCCAGCGCGGCATGGATGCCAAATGCGCCGGTATGGCAGAATACTTCTAATACGTCGGCTCCTGCCGCCAGTTTGGCGGCAGCCAGCCGGTTTTCCCGTTGATCGCAAAACCAGCCGGTCTTCTGGCCCTTTTCAACATCGACGAGAAACTTTGCCGGCCCTTCCTGAATCTCAACTTGCGTCGAGCCGCCGCCCGAGAGAAACCTTCGTTCGAGCGGCAAGCCTTCAAGTTGACGACTCTTGGCCTCGTTCCGTAGATAGACGCTCGTGATGTCCAATTCCTTCATGAGCACATTCGCGATCAGTTCCTTCCGGCTATCCATGCCGAACGAAAGGCACTGCATGACCAGTAGTTGATCGTACCGATCCACGATCAAGCCTGGCAGTCGATCGCCTTCCGCATAAATCAGCCGGTACGCATTGGACTGTGTAACGACGCGCTGCCGGAGGCGGATCGCCTGCTGAATTCGACCGCGCCAGAACGTTTCGTCGATTGGCTCATCCTCAAACGTGAGGAGACGGACACGGATTTTCGAGGCGGGATTATAGAGACCACGTCCATAGAATTTCCCGTCGGCGGTCAGCACATCAACCAGGTCTCCAGCGGCTGCCTGACCGACGAGCGATCCGACATGTCCGGCATAGAGCCACAGATGCCGACTTTCAGGACCGCGTGCAGCCGTGAGACGAACGTGGGCGGTCGGTGTCCTATCATTTCCCATAACTATGGTTGCCCCTCATCTGATAAGTGAATGGTCACGCGCTGACCGCAGTACATCGCGTGTCGGCCGGTTGTTCTTGACGAACCGAAGTCAGTATGTTTTCTTGAAGCTAGCTCGTCTCACTCTCCACGGAAAGCGAACTCATGGATCACAAACCAACGATTGGATCCGTCGTCTTAGATCGATTGCACCATCTCGGTGTCCGACATATCTTCGGCATCCCCGGCGACTATGTCCTCTCCCTCTATCAACTGATCGAGGCCTCCCCTATTCGGCACATCGGAACCACACGGGAAGACTGCGCCGGGTTTTCGGCGGACGCCTATGCTCGCATTAACGGTATCGGAGCAGTCTGTGTCACCTATTGCGTCGGCGGGCTCAATACCGTCAACGCCATTGCCTGCGCCTATGCGGAACGGTCGCCGGTGGTGCTCCTGACCGGCTCCCCCGGTTTGTCCGAACGAACCCGCACGCCCTATCTGCATCATATGGTCCGCGACTTCGGGACGCAACGGGAAGTCTTTGAGCGGATGACCGTTGCCGCAGTCACGCTGGACGATCCCTTGACCGCCGAGCGCGAAATGGACCGGGCCTTTGCCGCCCTGCTGCGTTACCGCCGTCCTATTTATATCGAGGTTCCCAGGGACATGGTCCATTGTCCGCTCACCGGCGGCATGCGACCGATGTGCATTGAGGATACACCAAGTGACCCGGCCGCGTTGGAAGAAGCGCTCAGTGAAGTACGGCTCATGCTGGCGTCGGCCAAACGCCCGGCCATGCTCGTGGGGGCAGAAGTCGGTCGGTTCGGCCTCCAGGATGATCTCACCCGGCTCGTCGAGCAACTGAATATTCCCATTGCCTCAACGCTGCTAGGAAAGTCGATCATTCGCGAAGACCATCCGCTCTATGTCGGCGTGTATGGCGGCCTCATCGCTCGAGAAGATGTCCAGCAGTTCATCAACGATTCCGACTGTCTGCTGATCCTGGGATCCGTCCTCTCCGATGTAGAAGATCTGGATGCGACGTCCCCATTGTTATCCGAAGGCCGAACCATCCATGCGACCGCCGACCGAGTCGCCATCAAACACCACCGCTATGAATCCATCAAGTTCCAGGATTTCGTTCAAGGTCTGGTGCGATCGCCGCTCCCCTCTTTTTCGCGTTCCCAACGAACACTTCCGGCCAGAACGGTCCCGGCACCAGCGGATCCGGACCCGGACGCCCCCGTGACATTGGAAGGGCTCTTCCGGCATCTGGATACCGTACTCACAGAGAAGACCGTCGTGATCGCGGACGTGGGTGAATCCCTCTTTGCTGCGGCGGACCTGCATGTCCGCCATCGCTTCGAGTTCCTGTCACCGGCCTACTATACGTCGATGGGGTTTGCCGTCCCGGCAGCCTTAGGCGCCTCGTTCGCCGACCCGAGTCTACGACCGATCGTGTTGGTAGGAGATGGCGCCTTTCAAATGACCGGATCAGAACTGGCTAGCTGTGTCCGCTATGGGCAATCCCCGATTGTCATCCTTTTGAATAACCGTGGCTATTCTACCGAGCGAGAGATTTTGGAGGGCCCCTTTAACGACGTGCATGAATGGCAATACGAAAAAATCTGCGACCTGATCGGAGGCGGGAAAGGTGTACGCGTGAGTACCCAGAGAGAATTCCAGCAGCATCTCGCCGCGGCATTGACCGATCACAATCGCCTCCATCTGCTGAACGTGCTCTTAAGCCCCAGCGACCGCTCCCCCGGCATGGTCCGCCTAGCCAGACGTCTGGGAAAGAAGCTGTCCACCGATAAGCCATAGGGAAAACCATCCAGCCTGCCTGCTTTTCCCTACACTCCGGATTTCCTTATTGGAGAATCACTTCCCGGTTTTGCCCCAAAGTCCCCACAGGTGCGCCCATCCGCCAAAATACGCAGTGGCACGCCCCCTGCAGACTTGTTCTATTGCTTTGTGAGAGTCGGCTAGGCACAATAAACACTGGCATGCCTTATCGTCTTTATGCCGGATCAGCTTTCAGTCATAATCAGAGGCTGATCACGAGGACACCTTGTCGGATTTTTATCAAAATGGCGTCGTCACCGTCCTGCACCGGCTCGGCCAACCCAATACCGAGCAACTTGAGCAGGAACTGGAGCGGTACGCGAAGACAACTCCGATCGCGCTGGTCCTCCCTTCTCTCTATGCGGAACTGGAGCGCCCGGCGCTCAAACGCATCGTGGAGATTTTGACCGACGTTCGCTACATCAATGAAATTGTCATCTCCTTGGATCACGCCTCCGCCTTGGAATTCAGGCTGGCCAAGCAATTCTTTTCCCAACTCCCTCAACGAGTCCGCGTCATCTGGAACGACGGCGCTCGTATTCAAGCCATCCTGAATGTGCTGGTCTCACACGAGATCGACATCGGACACCAAGGCAAAGGGCGCGGGTGTTGGACGGCCTACGGCTATGTCCTGGCCCGTGGGCAGAGCCAGGTCATCGCGCTCCATGACTGCGACATTGTGAGTTACGATCGGCAGTATCTTGCTCGCCTTTGTTACCCCATCGCCAATCCGAATCTTGCCTACGAATTCTGTAAAGGCTACTACAGCCGTGTGACGGACCGGATGCATGGGCGCGTGACCCGGCTCTTCATCACACCGCTCATTCGCAGTCTACAATTGCTGGTTGGGCCGCATCCCCTCCTCTCGTTCCTGGATAGTTTCCGCTACCCGCTGGCCGGCGAATTTGCGATGGTACGAGACTTAGCCTGGATCAATCGTATTCCTGGCGATTGGGGACTCGAAGTGGGCATGTTGGCCGAGGTCTACCGGAATTGTGCGCTCCGGCGAATCTGCCAAGCCGATATCGCCGATGCCTATGAACACAAGCATCAAACTCTCTCCACTCATAATCCGGATGCCGGCCTCCTGAAAATGTGCGTGGACATCACCAAATCGCTCTTCCGCAACCTGGCAAGCGAGGGATTGGTCCTGTCGGAAAGCACCCTCAAGACCTTGCGAGCGACGTACCTGCAGGCCGCGCAGGAAGCCATTAGCCGCTATGAAAATGATGCGGCGATCAACAGCCTGCGCTTCGACCGCCATGAAGAGCGTCGCGCGGTTGAAGTGTTTCTGCGCGGAATGACGCTGGCCACCGATAGTTTTCTTGAAGACCCGCTGGGTGTCCCCATGATCTCGAACTGGAGCCGTGTGACCCACGCCGTCCCCGATATCTTCCATCGGCTCATGGATGCGGTCGAGCAAGACCATGCCTGGGATCCCGCAGCCGAAACACGGCAGCCTGTCTCATGATGAACAACGGCCTGATTCCACTCACTGCTGAAACCGAAGATTTGCTGGATGCGGTCCACCATGCCGACATTCTCGTCGGCATTCCCAGCTTCAACAATGCGAAGACCATCGGCCATGTCGTTCGCGCAGTCGGCGCAGGCCTAGCCAAATATTTCCATGGATATCGCGCCGTCCTGGTCAACTCTGACGGGGGCTCCACCGATGAAACCCCGGCCATTGTGGCCCATACCATGGTTGATCTCGAACCGCTCTTCATCAGCGATCGGCAAAGCACACTCCACCGGATCGTGACGCCCTATCATGGAATCCCCGGCAAAGGTAGCGCATTCCGCACCATTTTTGAGATCGCCCGACGGCTCAAAGTGAAAGCCTGTGCCGTAGTCGATTCGGATGTGCGAAGCATCACGCCCGAATGGATGGAGCTGCTCCTTCGCCCCATCATCAAAGAAGGGTACGACTACGTAGCACCCTATTATCGACGCCACAAATACGACGGGACCATCACAAACAGCATCGCCTATCCCTTGACTCGCACCCTCTACGGCCAAGAAGTTCGTCAGCCGATCGGAGGAGATTTTGGATTCACCGGAGATCTTGCTCAACACTACCTCGAAAAGCACGTCTGGGAATCCGATATCGCGCGGTTTGGCATCGACATTTGGATGACGACTGAAGCCATCACGAACGGCGCCAAGGTCTGTCAGAGTTTTCTCGGTGCCAAGATTCATGACCCGAA
>NZ_JBUBKD010000035.1:0-27637 GCF_054902215.1 Nitrospira sp. CMX1
CCACGGAGCTGTGTCATTCCCGCCGGGTTGTAATACAACGCAGACGGGTTGTCGGCCTGGGCCGCAAAGGCATTACCCATTCCGGATGCAGGGGCGCCCTGACCTTGAATTCTTGGTATCTGAGCAAACGCGGGTGAAGAACACCACATGATGGCGACGAAGATGGGGAGAAGGTTCCCTGCCCATGTATTAAAAACCCCGGCTCTGAAGTCACGTTGGATTTTTCTGGTAAGCATGCAGATACTCTGCCCTCCTCTACACTGACGGTCAAACACGTTGCAACCATCGATCCATCGTTTGCTGGAGCTGATGGGTGTCGAATGGCTTGAGTAGATAGGCTTGAGCCCCTAACCCAATGGCCTTCATGGCAAGTTCCTGAGACCCTGATGCCGTAATCATGAGAATCGGAAGACGTTGGTTCGTCATGCGCACTCGTCGTAAGACTTCCAGACCATCGATCTGGCCGATCCCGATATCAAGGATCATCCCATCAAACTCCCGTGATTGGAGTAGCGCTAAGGCCTGCCGTCCGTCGAGTGCCGAGCACGGCAGGTAGCCTCTGGCCTTTAATCGATCGTGAAGCCATTGCTGAATATCTGGGTCATCATCGACAACGAGGATGTGTTGTTCGGTCGCTTGCGACTCTGGTTTTTGTGGTGTCGTCGTCGCATGGATCGGAATCGTGAATGACAGTTCAGCCCCACCCTCGGGACGGTTGCGTGCCGTTACCTCTCCTCCTTGGAGCTCAACCAATGTTTTGACGATGGATAAGCCCAGGCCTAACCCTTTCGGACCAGTGCGATGACCTTGCTGAATCCGGAAGAACGGATCGAATATCTTGTCAAGGCATTCCGAAGGAATCCCCGGCCCGGTGTCTCGAACCAGTACGGTGGCCGTTCGGTGGTTCGGCATCGTACAGATTACGGTGACCGTTCCCCCGGAAGGTGTGAATTTAATAGAGTTCTGTACAAGATTGACGACAGTTTGAATCAGCCGATCTCGATCCGCCCAGACGACAACCCTGGTGTCGGCGCTGTAGAACTCCAGCGTCTGTTGTTTCGCATGTGCCAAGGGCCTGAGTTGTTCCAGTACATCAGCAAGACAGGGTTCAAGCTCTATGTCAACGGGTTGCACCTCTAACCGGCCGGTCTCGATCCGAGTGCGGTCAAGGAGATCTTCGATCATGCGGACCAGGCGGTCGGAGTTTTCTGACATCCGCACAAGATAGCGCTGTTGCTTCTCATTCAGGGGCCCGGTCAATCCATCTAATAAGTTCTGAATGAATCCCTTAATGGAGGTCAATGGGGTTCTCAGTTCATGAGACACATGTGAGAGGAATTGTGCCCGTAGCCGATCGGCCTGCTCAAGCGCTTCGGTACGTTCTTTAACTTTGACCTCTAACCCTTCATTCCACTCTTCAATTTGCTGGTAGGCGGAAGCATTGTCGAGGGCGATGGACACTTGACTGGCCACCGTCGTCATCAGTTCCAGATCGTCTTCCGTGACGGTTTGATTATGTGAGCGGTCGACCGTCAACATTCCCCAGATGCGGTCTTTTGTCTTGATGGGAACCACGACCAACGCTTTTGTCTGACTCAATTCAGCGAGGCGTTGATTGAGCGGATGGAGAAGGTGACGAATCAGCTCAATATCCTTCACCAGCAGTGGGTGACCTTGCAGCACCACCGTTCCTTCTGGACTATCCGGATCAGTGATCGAAATCCGACAGGATTGGGCGAACGTTTCCACTTCCGGTGGCGCACCGATAAGTCGAATATGCTGGACGGTCTGCTGACCTGCATCAAACATGGAGACCATGGCACTATTGTAGTTGAGTTCATGTGTCAGAGCCTCTAAGACCTGATGAAGCAGCGTATCTCGTTCGAACGTCGAGCCGAAGGAGAGTCCTGCTCGATGCAGTGCCGTCAGTTGAGCCACTTTTCGGCGCAACTCTACGCGCATCTGCTCCTGTTCTAGGTAAGCTTCCCGCAATTCTTCGTGACGCGACTCAACAAAGGTAATTTGCTCCTGAATCAGCGCTTCGCGCCGTTCGCTCTCTCGCAGAAGCCGTCGATTGACCAAGATGCCAATAATGAGGATCGGACAGAGTCCGACTAACAAGACTTCGCCAAGGCTGACCATCGGATTGACAATACCAACCCCTGCCATGAGGACCAGACCAGATAGGCCTCCCCAGAGATACCAGGTAAACTGTTGCTGGGCATGTGTTCGAGATTCAACCGGCAGGGGGGCTGTCGGTAAGAGGCCAGCCTGTCCGCGCGCTGCTTCAGAGAATGCCTCCGGAGTCGGCACGAGCGGTCGCGGTTGTTCCACGAGGGATGTCTTACGCCAAAATCGTTTCCCGTACCGTCGTTCTTCTTGCCATCGAATGGTCCACTGGCACCAGGCATCATCATTCCCGATGCAGGAAGTTTCAATCGTTTCTGCTCGAGAGAGACCATGGATTCGACTGGCCATCGCAATCATAATGCCTTGAGCGGACTGGCACACAAGACAAGCACAGCGTCTTCGATACGGACCAAATTGACGAAGCGTCCGCTCAGTAAACCGCATCGCAACCACAGCCGTCGTGCTTGTGACCTCGACCACTCTGAACTCGGCAGAGCCGGAGGTAAACTTATTCCCAAAGTAGGGAAACATCGTAAAGATCTGCGAAATCGAGAAGGGGCGAGTCAGGGCCAGCATGATGGGCGAGATCTTCTCTGCACCGGCTTTGAAGGCAAACCGCGAGTCGCCGGATATCTGCTCGCAGAACTCATACAAATAGCTGGCAAATTCGTAGGAATAACTGTTCCACGGGGTCTTTAGAAATTCAGGCGTCACATGATAGACGGGATCTTTGATACGGGCATTCAACAGGCGACACAACTCTTCGACGGCTGCTTGTCCAGCGGACGGTCCCTCTTGAGTCGTGACGAGCTTCTCTAAAAAAACTGTGACCGCGCGAATACTGACACCACTCAAATCTCGGATGGTGTGACCTTGCTCATCTAAGCCGAACGGACGAAACACCATGGCACTCTGTTCAAGAATGGTGCGATCTTTTGGGAACAGTTCAATCGTGGGGGGGGATTTGGCTTCGGCGCTGTCGAGCGTACTGCTAGTCATGGTGTCATCCCCTTACAGAACAGTGCCCCTGTCATCCAGCTTTGTGCTCGCTCTGCTCAAAGACGGATGAACATAACGTCAAGTCCGCATGAACGACAATTTAGTTGCGGAGCCGGATGAAACATCTGGTTGGCAACTAGGTGGCGTCTACGACGTTGATGAACAGAGTAACGGCCTTTGTCCACCGCCTGCTACAACGAACGAGGCACAGGCATGACCGATAGCACAATTTTCCTACCGGAATAGCACGTATGGCTCGGCGAGTATATCGAGGCCCCTTACACTTTGCAATACGAAGGGTACTCCCCTCGCATCCGTGGGGCCATACCGATCAAAAGATGGGGCATACTGGGAAACAGTCAGTTGAAGAGCGGGCAAGAATCAGTGATGAACGACACGACTGTGCGAGTACAGGGAATATGACCGTCTACTGTCTAACAGACCGCTTGAGTTTTTTTTCAACACTGGCGACCTTACTCTGGAGACGGCCGGAATGCCCTTTTCGGTAGTCAACTTTAATCGTGCACGAAATACGGCTGCAATCTTTCTTCATCCGTTCATAGCACTGCTGTACGACCGAGAAAACTTGCTCCCAGTCCCCCTCCAAGACCGTCCCCATGGGGTTTAGTCGATAGGAGACTCCACTCTTATCAATGATGTCCAGAGAACGGGCCACATATTTCCCGACACTTTCACCTTTCCCTAACGGCGACATGCTGAATTCTAACAAGACCATGACAACTCCTTATTGTGGTTCCACGCTTGCTTGAGACGGCGTACTCGCCACGGCTTCCGCCCGTCGTTCCGACCATACAGTGGGATACCGCACTTTGCCCAGGAGACGAAAGCCGTCCAAGGCTTCTCGGAGCAAAGCTCGCCGTTTCTCGGCATCCGGCTCATTCGCCTTGGCCTGTTCCCGTAACTGACCTAGCCACTCGACGAATTCGACAAATTCAGCATCGAGGATCCGCTCCAAATCCTCTTTCATGAATCCAGAGAGGGCCGGGGCCACCCCACTTGAGCTAATTGCCACGCGAACATGCCCTGCCGCCACCACGGCCGGCATCGTGACGCTGCAGGCCTCCGGATAGTCGACCGACCAGAGTAACACCCTTTTTTCTCTGGCTTTGGCAACGAGCATCTGCGCGAAATCACGGTCGCCTCGAATGGTATTCAGGATGAGAATGATATGATCGAGATCCGTGTCACGAAAATGACGTCCCCGATGGATAATTTTCCCAGATGCCGCCAGCTGGCGAAGCGGTTCATTCAATGTTGGGCTGAGTACCGTCACCCGTGCCCCGGACTCAAGCAGGCGCTCGGACTTCTCCGAGGCTTCATCGTCGCCGCCAATCACGAGAACCGGCCAACCTTTGACGTCCAACACCAAGGGAAAACCAGGATTAGCAGCCATCATTCCCACTCCCATGAAAATAAAGAACCTAGTATCCGGGAAGAGATGGGACACATGCAAGAGGGGATTGTAAACCCCAGCCCTCCTTTATCAGTGCGACGAAGCTATAATGCTGGACACGCTGAAGGAAGACACGTGAGAATTGGCTCAGTGCCAAACCGGCGAGGAAATCTCACGTGCAACCGAACATGGAGAGTCTATTTCTTTCGCGGTGAGATGAGGTATTAGGTTCCAACTGGGTCTGCATCCAACTCCAAATTCCAGTAGAGATAGTCACGCCAACTTTCCGGTGTGTTCCTGATGCCAATGGTGATGGTAATGACGGGGTTCCAACGAGGCTTCACTGGTTTCTTTTTTAACTTCATGCCAGCCTCTTCCGGCGTGCGCCCGCTTTTCCGATTATTGCAGCGCCAACAGGCCGTCACGATATTTTCCCATGTTTTTTTCCCGCCTTTGGCAATAGGAACGACATGATCGAAGGTCAGTTCTTCCGTTCGAAACTTGTGGCAGCAATACTGACAGCAGTATCCATCTCGCGTAAAGATGTTGATGCGAGAAAACTTGACGGCGCGATGACTGTCCTTCAACCGGACGAGTTTCAGCAATCGCATGACCGAGGGCAGTTTGATCGACAGCGAAATCCCGTGGATTTCGCGATCGTACACTTCCAACACTTCGACCTTCCCTTGCCAGAGGAGGGCGATCGCTTTTTGCCAGTGCACAACACGTAAGGGTTCATACGTTGAATTAAGCAGGAGGGTCATTTCCATGCAGCAACCTCATCCTCACTCGAGCTCCCATATTCGGGACAAGCTCGTCCGATGGGCCCAGCTACATCACGGTGTTTCTATGCCATAAGGTCACGATGAAATCAAGTAAGGATGTTCCTTCTGCGACGTTCACTCGAGAGGGAGGAGGTATCTTTCATGGACGATTACATTAGAGTGGCTTCTATTTCAGAGATCCCTTCCGGCACAGGACGGACGGTAGAAGTTGAGGGGGGATGGATCGCCGTTTTTAACCTGGACGGAACGTTTTATGCCATCGATAACGCCTGTCCGCATGCGGGTGGTCCGTTGGGTGAAGGGAAATTATGTGGGACTGAAGTTGAGTGTCCTTGGCACGGCTGGAAATTCGACATCGTTTCCGGAGAGCGCGTCGGCAACCCAAACGTTCAGGTGGCTCGTTGTGATGTACGCATCGTGGATGGTCAAATTGAGATCAAACTGCCGGTCGAGTTGCAGTTTCCCCCATCGAATTGAGTCCGTTAATCGATGGCCGAATACCGATTCCTGAGAGAAACCGCTCCCTTCCCCTCTCCAAAGCCATGTCGGGACGACTCGTCACTCAACCTTCAGATGCAGTTATGAAGGTGGGCCCATGGAGCAGACCGAGCAAGAGAGTGACAGAGTCATCAAAAAGTCATAACGCGCACGCCCTTGCAGAATCGGACAACTTTCCTTTAGTCTGTACAGTACCTTTCTGCCTGCGCTTCCTGCTCGGCAGACTGTGGTGTTATTGACAACGAGCGAACCTCAATCGTAACGACAGCGACACTCTTACGGCTGATCCTTAAACAAGATCAATAGTATGCAGCCAGATCCGAGTGCTGACAGACCGTGAACCTGCACGGCTCGAGCACATCGAAGACTTGATCGTGAACTAGTCCATGAGATTCTCCTTCTTCGATGCATTCCGCTGGGGGCTGACCATTGCGTTATTGGCAATGAACCCTCACAGCCTCGCATTGGCGGACGCGACCGACGACAAGGCACAAGCCATCGTCCATATGCTTGACTATGTCAGCGTCGACTACCCTGAGTCCGTACAGAACGGTCAGGTGATCAAACAGGATGAGTACGCAGAACAACGGGACTTTGCCGCCCAGGCCATCACACTTCTTGGCCAGTTGCCCGTGGTGTCTGAGCGAGACCTGTTAATGCAGCAGGCCCGTGAGCTACTGACACGCATTGAGGGGAAGGCGTCGGGCAGCGAGATTTCCGCACTCGCTCATCAGTTGCTTGTCCATGTCATTCAAACCTGGAAACTGAGTGTGGCGCCGCGCCAGGCTCCAGATTTCCGACAGGGCGAGAAGTTGTTTGCACAGCACTGTGCCGGGTGCCATGGGCAACAGGGCAAGGGAGATGGGCCATTGGCCAAAGGGATGGATCCGGCTCCCCGAAACTTTCACGATGAACTCCGTATGCGCCAGCGTAGCCTGTACGGGTTATATAACACAATTACGCTTGGTGTACGGGGTACCCCAATGCGCGCCTTCAACGATCTGTCTGAAGCGGATCGTTGGGCGTTGGCTTTTTTTATCGCCGGCCTGCGCACCGATCCGATTGTCGTGACAACGGGCGAGGAACTTTGGCGGCAAGGACAGGGGCAAGCAGAATTCTCAACCTTACGCACCTTTGTGACGACAGCACCAGGTCAACAAGCTCCTGCCGGCTCGTCACTCGACGCTGTGCGTGCTTATCTCACGCAACGGCCACATGTCCTGCAGACTGCAGCGCACGAGCCATTGGCCTTTTCGCGCATGAAGGTTGAGGAGACTGCGTTGGCCTATGCCAGTGGGAATCAGGAAGAGGCTCGGCGCCTTGCGATCGCCGCCTATCTTGAGGGGGTCGAACTGGTAGAGTCCGCCCTCAACAACGTGGATCCATCGCTGCGTGTGGAAATAGAGCGCGAGATGATGGCCCTTCGTACGGCCATCTCCGAAGGTCACACATCTGAAGCCGTCACCGTACAGGCAAGGAAGATCACGACATTACTTGATCGGGCTGCAGAGAGGCTCTCCAGCAGCACCCTATCCCCGAATACCGCATTCGTGAGTTCCTTGGTGATCTTGCTACGTGAAGGCCTGGAGTCGATCTTAATTATTTCCACCATTGTCGCCTTTGTCGTGAGGACAGGCCGACGTGACGCCCTCCCCTACATCCACCTCGGTTGGATCGGAGCGATGGTACTCGGGGCCGTAACCTGGAGTCTTGCCCGCTATATGCTCAGCATTTCTGGCGCAAACCGCGAGTTGACGGAAGGCCTTACAGCTCTGCTGGCTGCTGGCATGCTGCTCTACGTGGGGTGGTGGTTACACAGTCGTTCGAACGCGCAAGCCTGGAACCGGTATGTCCGCGAGCAACTCAATAGCGCACTGGCCACACGGACGCTCTGGACGATGGCCGGCCTCTCCTTCCTCGTGGTGTACCGCGAACTATTCGAAGTGATTCTGTTCTATGAGACGTTATGGTCACAGGCCGGGGCGATAGGACAGAATGCGGTTGTGTGGGGCATCTGGACAGCATCGGTACTGTTGCTGCTGATTGGCGGAACGATTCTTCGCTACAGCGTGCGTCTGCCGATCGGGCCATTCTTCACCGTCGCTTCAAGCTTGTTGGCAGTGATGGCCGTTATCTTCGTGGGGAACGGCATCACAGCACTCCAAGCGGCAGGTGTGCTCGATGTGACGAATGTTCGTTTTTTCTCACTGCCGCTCTTGGGTATTCACCCGACCGTGCAGAGTCTTGTGCCGCAAGCGCTGATCCTCGCCTTGATTGCGGGTGGAATTTGGTATAACCGAGAAAAGGCTGACTAACCCAATCACAACTCGGTCGTGACATTCATTTGGACCGGCAATGTAAGAAGAATGAGAGCCGTTCCTAACGCAGAGTCCTCTACTACCCTCCCCACTCTCTTGCCGAGGTAGCAAGAGTCTCCGAACCTCATAAACCCAGTCAAATTCTCATTACCCTCTACGCAAAGCCAGGTCTGAACACATCCAATGGGAGGACGCAACTTCGAGTGGGGCCTATGATGGAGGGGAAAAGGGGGGGAGTGACTGTGGGTCAGTATCCGGGGGTTGGGGAGTCACGCCATCAGCCGGCAAGGAGGCAGCATTCACCTTCTTGAGATCGAGATGGGCATGCCAAATAAATTCCCGCTCGAACCATTGGCCGCGCACACTTTGATCGCGGAGTTGCACACGTATCTCATAGATCTGCCCTTCGACTTGTTTCACACGCCATTCGCCAAGCCGCACGCCCTGCCCACGTGCTTTCATGCTACGAACGTGCTCATTCATGGCGTCTAAAATCGAGGAAAATCCGATAGCCGGATGATTCTGTACGAGGGCCAAGGCTTCAGCCTCTCGCGTCGTTTTCGATGGAGTCGTCGATGGCAACGTCACCCACGCATAGTACAGTCCGCCAAGCAGCAAGACCGCCACGACAGCATACTGGATCACCTGGGTGCCGAACGATCGTAAGGAAGTTGCGCTGCTAGCCATGCGTACAGGTTCAGTGCTGGAAAATCCTTCGCTGCCTTGTATCTTAGGAACATCCGGAATGTCCTGTCAATCCAACCAGAGTGCGGATGGCGATGCAACCTGCTTGTCTGATGAAAAGCTGATGTGCTACAAGTACGTTTCGGATCCATCAGAGTTCTGACAGTATGAGTAGAGGCTATGAAGTTCTTTTTATACGGCGATCTCCTCAATCCATCACAACTTCAGCGACGGGCTCCGGAACATAAGTTTCTGTACCGTGCTACTCTGTCGGATCATACTGTCAGGTTTTGTCGATGGTCATCGCAATGGCGCTGCGGACTTGCCAGTGTTGTCCCTTCGCAGGGTGAACAAGCCTGGGGCGGTGTGTTCGAGTTAACGGATGAAGATGTGAACAGCATGGATCAGTTTGAGCAAGATGTGCCTCAGGGTGCCTACCGCCATCTCCAGGTAACGGTCTTAACTGAGGCAGGAGAAAAAGAGCTGGTCACCACCTATGCCGCCAACCCAATCGGGAAGTTTAGGCCAAAAGATCACTACCTCGATTGGGTACTCAAAGGGCTCAAACAGTGGAAGTTTCCAGACAGTGTCATCCAGGAATGGGAGTCCTATAGGCCGAGGTAACACAAGACTCTACAGCTCAAAGCATTCCCTTATCAACCACAGATGGATCTTAGATTTGAGCCAGTGGCTGATCCGTGATAGCGGGTGGCTCAGCGTACATTGAGGAGACTATGCCAAAACCAAAATATCACATTCTTGTCTGTACCAATTCTCGCCCCCCTGGTCATCCGAAGCCGTCATGTGGATCAGCTGGAGCAGCTCAACTGCTCATGGCGTTCAATATGGGCTTGATGCAGCGCGCTGTTCCGCCAGGGCAGGTCTTGGTAAGTGCCACCGGCTGCCTTGGGCCTTGCGAACAAGGACCGACGGTGGTTGTCTACCCCGATAACACTTGGTACTCCAAAGTCACAGAAGCGGATGTCGCCACGATTCTCGATGAACACGTGACGAAGGGCGCACCAGCTGCTAAACTCAACCCCGATGCAGTGTGGAAATAGCGATCAGCAGAAACTGACGACACGTAACTGTTGCAAGTGGTAAGTGAAAACGTGACGGATCTTCTATAATGACGGCACCGACGGTTCACGAACATAAAGCCTACGCACCCCGCTCGATTGGGTGCATGATTATTACCTGCAGTGATACCCGTACCGCCGATACAGACAACAGCGGCCAGCTGATTCAAAAGCTCCTCAAAGACCAGGGCCATACAGTTGTCGGATATCATCTCGTGAAGGATGATCCAGCACAGATCCAACTCTGGATCGCCCGGACCGTGACCAACGAGGCCGTTCAAGCGCTGATCATCAACGGAGGGACAGGGGTTTCGAGGCGGGACACCACATTCGAAGCTGTCGATGCGATGTTAGAGAAGCGACTGCCGGGATTCGGAGAACTCTTTCGGCTGTTGACCTACCAAGAAATAGGGTCGCCTGCCATCATGAGCCGAGCGACCGCCGGCGTTATCAAAGGACGGGTCCTCTTTTCTGTCCCTGGTTCTGAAAATGCCGTCCGTATGGCCATGGAAAAGCTCATCTTGCCGGAACTCGGCCACGTGGTGCAGCAGCTCGCAAAATGAGTGCTGAATCTTGCGGACAACATGCTTGTCTATTGAAATCGATCAGCACTCATATCCCAGCATTCAACACTTTTCTAGTCCTGTGTGATTTTGGGCTCCTCGTAGGATAGCTCAGTGGAGATTTTTGACTGCGCGTATCGTTTATAAAACGACAACACGTCACGTACAGAAATCACACCGGTGAGCTCGCCGTTCTTGGTCACGCCAAGATGGCGTACCCCGAGATCAGCCATCATAGCCTGTGCGTCATCGATAGACTCACTTCCCTCGATCGTGCACACCGGAGCCGTCATAATTTTTTCGACAGTCAGTCTCCCCAAGGGCTTTCCGGATGCGACAGCCCGCCTCACAATATCGGTATCCGTCACGATCCCAACGAACTGCTTTCCTTTCTTGATGAACAACGATCCGACTCGCGCCTGACGCATCGTTTTGGCGGCACTCGCGATGGATGCCTTAAGCCCGATCGATTTAGGGCGTTTAGTCATAATCTGTGCGACTGTGGACATGACTTCCTCCTTGATTGACGGATGAGGTTACAAGGAATGAACGCCGGCTACGTTCAGGTTGCTTTCAGTCATGGTAGCACAGAATATGTGGGGAGCTCAAAACAGGCGGCAGGAAGAGTGGATTTCACGCATCGCGATATGTGAAGCCATCAAGTCGAAGGTTGCTGAAAAGCGACACGAGAGCGCCGTCAGACCTGAATAATATCGGTGTCAAAAAACTGAAGCAGAAGAATCCACGGGGCACTCAGCGCCTTGTTAGAACCTGAGCGTGCCTTCAATGACCATCACACAATGCCCACCGACCTTCACTCCTTGAATGACATCGTCGTCAGACTCCACCTGGACGAGAATCCGTGAAGGCCGGTCAATCTCGTAGCCTTGCTCGACGAGAATATCGGTAGTGGGTCCGACGTCAGCAATCCCGTGGTGAACCAAGTAGGCCCCCAAGGCACCAGCCGCACTCCCTGTTGCAGGATCCTCCAAGATGCCGATTTTCGGTGCAAACATCCGTGCATGGACTGAGGCGAACGATTCGACCGTCACAGTCGTGAAGACCATGATCCCGTTGGCGCCAAATCGTTCGCAGATAGCGGTGATCGCGGATGCGTCCGGGATGATCGAGCGCACAGCCGTGAGGGTCCTCACCGGAACGATCAACACCGGCAAGCCCGTGGAGACGACCTGAAGTTCCCAATTGGTTTCGACAACTCCGGGTTTTGGTAAACCGAGGGCCTGACCGATCGAATAGACTTCGTCAACCGCCGTGATAGGATCGAGAAACTCCGGCTTGGGTTGAGACATGACGACACGTACCACTCGTGCCTGCTCACTGTGCACTTCAACGGGAAATACGCCGATATTGCATTCCTGCATGAGACAGGTGACACCTTCCGTCAGCGCAATCCGTTTCAGATGAGCCAGTATATAAAACGTTCCCAGCACCGGATGGCCCGCAAAGGGGATCTCCTGTGCTGGAGTAAAGATGCGCAATCGTGCCACTGCGGCAGGATCTGACGGTGGAAACACAAACACCGTTTCCGAGAGGTTCATCTCTCGAGCGATCTGTTGGAGTTCATCATCCGTGAGCCCTTCGGCATCAGGAAACACCGCAACAGGGTTCCCACCGAACGGTTGAGTCGTAAACACGTCTGCTTGATAGAACTTGAGTGTTCGTTGTTCGGCCATGCCTCCTCCTGAAGTCATCTCGATCACACCGAGAGCCTAGTTCTTTCCGTAATTATCGGCACTATGATTGACAGAATATACCTGCTTTGGCACACTCCGTCGATGGATTCGCTCACTGAGCAAGACATCGCCCATGCCTTAGACGTATTGGGCCTCACTCACCCCTTCACGGTAGAAGACCTTGAACGGGCCAAGCGTGTCCAGCTTTATACCTGGAACCCAGCCCGCTATGCAGGCCTCACCAACAATCCTAGTCAATATACACAAGAGTTTCGGAAAGCAGAAGAAATGACCAGAACTGTTGAGGCCGCCTACGCGTTGATTTCCACGGTGTTCATCCCGGACGACTCCGACCAATAGGCGTCGGGAAATCGGCAGACAGACTCTCGCCTCACACACCACATCACGCGCATTACTGACTAATTCGCCTCGTGACTGGTCACACGCGACATCCCTTCATCGCCCTGTGACTGTGCGACTGGCCAGGTAATCAAGCCGGAAACCCCGTCTGCTGATCCCACCGGTTGCGTCTGCTGCGCGTAGATCTGCGGCAACTGGTTGGTTCCGAATTTTGAAATGTAGAGAAAGACATGCTCGCGTGAGTTCACCCGCACAGCCCAGGGGTGAAAATCCTGCTTGTAGAATTCTTCGCAGAGTTGCATCGCATCGAGACAAGACAAGGTGCTGGGGTCATTCAAGGTGTAATAGTAATCGAGTGGGAGATCGTACTCTTCCTGTTTGTGGATCGTAATCCCAAATTTCTCAGGATGACGCACCATCGGCGTATGGCGATAGGCGACAAAGTAGAACAGTTCCAGTGAGTGAATCACAGGCTGATTCTCCAGGACGAACTGGCGAGTCTCCATCGCCTCCTCGAACGTTTCACCTGGGAACCCGTAGAAGGCCATTACATGGTTCCAAATCCCCGATTGGGCCGCCATCTGAAGATTGCGCTGGATCACGCTCTTCTTGGCATGCTTGTCCATGAGGTTCAACACTCGTTCGTTCGCCGACTCCATCCCATAATAGAGCGTGCAGCAGCCGGCTTTGGCCGCAAGATCCCACATGGCCTGGTCTTGCAGAGTCTCTTCGAATCGAATGAGTGTCGTCCACTTGATCCCGGCTTGTTGGTCGACCAAGAGTTGGGAGACTTTCTTGAAGAGCGCCGGTGGGTAGGATTCGTCACTGAACAAAAAGTGTCGGCAGTGGTACTTATCCCGTAGCGCCTTGATCTGATCAACGACCAGCTGGGCCGGCATGCCCCGATACTGATCGAAGTAACCTTGGCCGTGGTCGCAGAATGTACAACGTCCCCAATAACAGCCACGTGTCGCGAGGTAGGGAATGATCAGCTCAGGAACGAAATATCGATCCAGCGGCATTCCATCAAAGTCCGGCAGCGGCAGGGCGGTTGTCTTCTCTGTGTAGACTTCAGGATTTCGATGCAGACCTGAGGTGTCGCGATAAATCAAGTTAGGCACGGACACGAGCGGTCGCTGTCCGTTCAACGCTTCAATGAGCCACAGCAGCGCATGCTCACCCTCATAGAGAATGGCTGAGTCGAACACCTCTGTAAAGAATCGTTCGTGATACGTCAGGTCTTCTTGAAGACGTGTGATGACATTGCCACCAACCACGACATGGGTATGCGGGAATGATTCCTTGATCAACTTGGCAAACGTGAGCCCGGCCAACAACTGCATCTGCGTGCCAATGGAGATGCCGATGACATCAGGCTGCTCTTTAGCCACTTCCGGAAGGACCAGCTGGTTGCAGAGATCCCGATAGACATTCACCTGTTCGTCTTCCAAACAGGCGAACACTTCCTTCGAAACGCCAGGTCGATAGCCGAGGTTACTTTCCATCGGATAAAAGACGAGCGATGCGGGATAATAGGCAGCGGAGATATACACCATCGTCTCACGGAAGGTATTGAGGGCCCCTTCCAACAAGTCCGCATCGTAGAACCGCTCGCCACGGACGATTTGCTTGGCGTCTTCAGCCCGATCCGCAAGATCGAACAGGTCGCGTGCATAGGCCTGCTCGACGACAGCCAGCTGGTTCATCTCCCGTTCAGTAAGAGCACCCGCCTTCTCTTTCTCTTGGAGCATCTTCAGCTGCATTCCCAACCGAGCCTTCACCCAGATCAGGAACTCCATGCTGAAGAAGTGGTCCCACATCCCAATATTGATATCGCGCTGGATGACCGTATGCCCTGCTTCGCGCAGTACGGCAGTCAGAGAAGGCAGCGCAAGGTACGGAGCCGTCGGCACCCACTCAGGCGGGAAGAGCAGCATAACTTTTGACTTTTTCCGATCGGCTTTGGCCAATGGAACGAGGCCGTCTATTTGAAGCAGTGTAGGCATTGTTATGCTTGCGTTGTTTCGAGTTACGAGTTTTGTGTTTCGTGTTTTACGAGTTGACCAAATGCTCCAATTCCAATCCGAAACTCGGAACACGAAACCCGCAACGGACCACCCTACATTTTTCCTGCTAGCGTCGTCGTCACGCCGACAGTTTTCAGCGACCCATACTGTATATCTGACAACTTACCTAAACCAAATCTTGAAATATAGAGAAAGATATATTCGCGCGTGTAAAGCCGCAGATCCCAACCCGGATTGTGCTTCCGTTCGAACTGTTCGAATACTCGCTCCGCCTCCTCGATGCTCATCCCGTTTTTCACGGTGTAGTAATAATCGAGGGCCAAATCCCACTCGGGATTTTTGTAGGCCGTCACGCCCCACTTCTCAGGATGCTTCGCCACCGGATTGTGCCGTCCAAGATCGAAGGTCCCGAACCCGAGCGAATGCACATGGTCTTTATTCTGCTCAAGAAACTGCACCGACTGCCAGGCCTCTTCTTTCGTCTCACCAGGGAAACCAAAGAAGCCCATACAGTGGTTCCAGATTCCCGCCTCTGCCGTCAGCTTAAGATGCTTCGTCATCACCTCCGCTGTCGTCGCTTTGTCCATCAGTTGCAGCACTCGCTCCACGCCTGATTCATAGCCGAAATGGAGATACTTACAGCCAGACTTCTTCGCATCCTGCCAGACAGTTTCCTCAAGCAAACTCTTCTCAAACCGCATATGCGTTGTCCAGGTGATGCCCATCTGGCTGTCAATCAACCCACGCGTGAGCTTGCGGAACAGAGCCGGCGGATAGGACTCGTCGGTAAAATGAAAATGCGTCGCGCCATATTTGTCACGAAGATACTTGATATCCGTAAGGGCATCCTGGATCTTTTTGGACCGGTAGCCGGCCGTGTAGCCTTCGCCGTGATCGCAGAATTCGCAGCGCCCCCAGTAGCATCCGCGCGTCGCCAGATAGGGCAGAATCCTCGTCGGGACAAAATATTTCCCCAGTGGTAAGCCATCGAAGTCTGGTGGCGGCAGCGTCGCGAGATCTTCCGCATAGCTCGTCGGTGACGTATGGACCCCGGTCCCATCCTTGTAGAGCGTGTTAGGGACTTCAGCCAGACTGCGCTTTGCCCCCACTGCCGACACCAGTTGCACAAACGCCGTCTCCCCTTCATAGACCACCGCACTGTCGAAGTATTGAAACAACGGCGACTGGGGCAACACATCGCGCAGTCGCGTCACGGTATTGCCACCGATCGTGACATGGATATGAGGAAAATGCTGCTTGATGAGGGCGCAGAACGTCATGGTCGAGAACATCTGCTGTTGCAGGACGATCGAAATGCCGATCACGTCCGGCTGCTCACGCTCAATCGACGGCCTCACCAGATGGTCGAACACATCGCGGTAGATATTCACCTGTGTATCACTCACCGCATCCATGACTTCCGACGAGACATAGACCTTGTATGAGAGGTCCGTCTCCATCGGCGGCATGCAAATCCGCGCAGGGAAATAGACCAGCGAGACCACCGACATTACTTCACGAAATACTTGAAGTGACCACTCTAACTTATCAATATTATAGAATTCTTCACTTCTTATAATGTGCTTCGCCTCTTCCGTATCCTTGATCAGCTGTTCTATTCGAGGACGGGTCACATCGCAGAGCGCCAGCTGCACGTCCATCTCAGATTCACTCAGCTCTCGCTTCCTTGCAAGCTTCCGGAGACGGTCAAGTTGCTGTGGCACCCGACGCAGGACCTTTTTCAAAAAGTCCTCGCTGAAGTACCAGTCCCACATCTCACAGTTGATGTCCTTTTGAATAACTGAATGGCCGGCTTGGCGAAGAACAGCGGTGAGGGATGGTAAGGAAAGGTACGGCTCAGAGGGAAACCAATCAGGCGGGAAGATCAGCATCACCTTCATCTTCCGGCCACTGGTCTCCTCAAACTGCTGGCGATTGAGAAGGATCAGCTCCTTGGACGCGCGGTTGCCCTTCGAATACTCGATCTTCATGAAGAACAGGCTCTTCCTTCTCTAGACGAATAAGCAACTGGAAACAGGAAAAATGACAAGGAGTTGTATCGAAAAAGCATTGTACGAGGGCTAAAGATTGAGATGCAAGAGTGAGGATAGAGGTGCGTAGCTGAGGAGGCTATCGAAACTTGAATCGCGCATAACTCAGGATTGAACGTTCCATTTCGCCTTAGTCATCTCAACGGACACCACGCCCTCCGAACCTACATTTCAGCACGCTCTGGGCACAGATTAAGGATCAGATCTTGTATAGTGCATGACTCAAGAGTAACCATTCGGTCTTGCTTCAGCTAACCGCGCAGACACCACATCCCCTCGCTACCGTTCCTTATTACACGAAGTTCTCCAAGCCCATTGACGACGGCAGTATATCGAAGGGCTATTGCCGGGTGACACCCCTACACGGGATAATATGCCCCTGAACGAAGAACACACATTGGGTCGATCAGGCCACAACAATAGGCCCCTCTCCCCTGCGTATCTCTGCGGGAAAAAATGATGGGGCCCATTGATGGAAAGCAGGAGCGTCGATCAGTCATGAGTTTGAAGGTAGAGGAGCAGCGGACTGAACCCAGAGTTTCGGTTCAATTTCGCACGATGGTGTCGGGCTCCGTAGAGTCCGAAGGGACGGGAACCATTCTCGATCTATCAAAGAGTGGGTGCCGGCTGGAAAGCCAGCTCCTCATGTTGCCAGGCCTCTCGTTAGAACTGCGCATCGCTATACCCGGCTTGGAGTGGGCGCTGACGATTGATGGAGCTGATGTGCAGTGGGCGGACGAGGATCGCGCCGGGCTGACGTTTGTTCGCATTAGAGAAACCGAACAGCAACGACTCAGCGATGTGATAACAACTCTCCTCGCACGGAAGCCTGAGGACGGCAATGAAGAACAGGTCGAGCTGGTACCATTTGAGTTTCAAGGACTTGAAGCGGTGTTTTCGAAAGATCCTGAACTCGCCATCAGGAAGGGACTGGCGTGGTTCGCTCAAGACCCTGCGGAATTCCCCTCTCGAGGAGGAAGCTTGCTTAGCAGAGCGTTCCCCACCTGCACGCCAGAGTTGACGTCCAGGCTTGGCGAGTTGGTCAAAGGTGGCGACGACAGGGAGGCAGATTTCGCTCTCGCACTTCTTCAGAACTATCTTGGTTCGACCTCCATTGATGGCGTCTTGAAAGAGATTGTGTCACGTTTTCCACATGACGATCGCAAAATGAGCAACGTTCGAACCTTTATCAATAGTCCCGGTGTGGTCCTGCCCTCCGGTGAATTCGGACTTGCGGAAGCCTGGCAGGGCAAGAAAGGCGCGCTGACGCGCTGGCTGACAGATGAGCGACTGGCGGTTACGGCCTTCGCCAAGCAACACATGGCCGAGCTCGATCACATGATTCTGGAAGAGCGTCGCCGTGTGGAGCTTGAGCGGGAACTGCGCGAGAGAACCAGGCATGAGGACGAGTCAGGCCATGATCATGGCTACAGGCCGAAACCATTCTGATCACGGGAGAAGATAGAGGGACGGTGGCTATGCCTCACGTGACCCATATCAGCCTTTTCTCCTGTGTCCTCCTCGTCGCGTGTACATCTTGTGGAGCTCCGTACTATCAAACCAGTCAACCTCAAGGATATGGCGAAATACCGCCTGGAGAAGCCTGGGTCGCCGTGAATAGCGTGTATCAATCCCCATCCCGCGAAATGGTCTACTACGATCCCAAGACAATTCACCGAAACGGAACTCGCGTGACGCTGTGGCAGTTGACAGACTATAAGATGATGCAAGGCAATGCGCCGTTTGGGATGTTCATGATGAGTCCTCACCGGTTTTTCTCGACAAAGAGTCACAAAGAATTTGACTGCGCTCACAATCGTATTCGGCTCTTGGCCTCTTCAGAATTCTCTCAGCATATGGGTACTGGAACTCACAACACAGTGGTAGTCGAACAAGGCGATGGACAGCCGGTTGAACTCGGCACTATCAACCAGGCATTAAGGGACGTAGTCTGTGGCGTGGCCGCGCTCCGCAAGGAGCGACACAGTATGAGTTCAAACCTTGTTTTACCATGCCGGTCGTGTAACCTCGTCACATCCCGATACTCCTCACGACCGGCATCAGGAATTTGTGCAAAGTTCCATCGTTTCCAACTTCCGGCGATCACAGGTCCTGCATACTTGTCGAATATCTCGCCCCCCTGTACCCTTTGCCTGGAATTGTAACCACATGAAAGAACAAAAACGCATTCCTACCGACGGTGGACCGATCAAATGGACCAGTCCGTTCGCCATGCTGAAACATGCACAACTGCCGACAGGCTTGTTCAGCCACGCCGCCCATGATCAGACTACTGCCAAACCCGCCGTGCCAAAGAACAATCGTGGACGTATCGATATCGTTCGGCAGACTGCTCACCGCGGCGGGAAAACCGTCACAGTACTCACAGGGTTCGTCGGGATAGGCCAGGCGGAAAAGGAAGCGCTCGCGAAACAGATGCAGAAACTCTGCGGCGCTGGTGGAACGGTCAAAGACGGACGGATCGAGATTCAAGGAGATCAGCGTGATACAGTCGCCCGCATTCTCGTCGAAGCGGGGTTTTGCCCAGTCTTTGCCGGAGGATAACGCTCTTGTTTCCAAACAACAATCGTTACAGAGGGTATGGACCGAATCTTGATTCGTGTGTGGTACAGGAACGATCCTTCCGCCTTATGCTGCGCTATCTCCAAATATGATTAGGAGGATAGCCGAAGGGCCCACCTCTCTTCTTAAATCCATAGACCAGCCAGATTCCACAAAGTAAAATGAACAGTTATCCATTTTCCCACAGAATGTAGAAAGACTACTCCTTGGGGAGACCGGCATGGTGAAAGGATGACGTTGATGCGGCATTGTATTGTGACAGTGCTATTAGTTCTAGCCTGTTTGTCAGGCATGGCACCCAATTCCGTTGTGGCAGCACAGTCCATTGAGGAAGCGGAATTTGCGTATGAACGTGGCGATTATACTCAAGCCGCCAGAATCTTTAGTCCACTGGCAGAGCAAGGGATAGCATCGGCCCAGTTCTATCTGGGTCTGATGTATGAAAAAGGACGAGGTGTCCGACAGGATCATTCCATGGCACTGATATGGTTTCTCAAGGCCGCGGCGCAGGGCTACGCCGGCCCGCAGAACAATCTGGGTCTCATGTATGAGAGAGGACGAGGCGTCCGGAAAGACGTGGTTCGCGCGCTGATGTGGTATATCATTGCTGCCGGCATGCTGAGTGGCAATGAGCAGAAGACGGCAATGAGTCGCCGAGACTATCTTACCTCGCAAATGACTTCCGTACAGATCGAGCAAGCTCAGGCGTTGGCACAACGTTGTCAGCAGACACGGTTCAAAGATTGTGACTGAGAGTGTCGGTTATGGAAGGCTTAGGACACAGATCTTTAGATAGCACATATCAATCCTGACCGCAAAGACCAGGCCATGAGCGGGGCATGGCTCAGAAATGAGAAGTCCAGTCTCGCCGCTACTCTGTACCGGGCTCCTATTCTGCAATTAGAGATTTGGCAAAATGCGACGGGGCTGGTTGGGTTTCGCTCGACCGCTTCTTCGCTCATCTATTCAAGGCAACCTAGGTCTGAGGCTCTTGCGTTCAAGCGGAAGCCTAGTTATATCATTACAGCACAATCAGTGTTTACCTTGGACGGGAGAAAAAGTCGATGAAGAGAACCATCGTTGTGGGTACGTTAGTCTATTGTGCCGCGATCATTTCGGTGGGTTCTGCAGAGGAAGTGGGGAGTGTCGATACAAAATTCAAAATGTTGGGGCCTGATCACAAAATCGTCATCGAAGCGTTTGACGATCCCAAGATTGAAGGGATCACCTGCTATCTGAGCCGATCTAAAAAAGGTGGCCTGAAAGGGATGGTCGGTTTAGCGGAGGAAACCTCCGATGCCGCATTGTCCTGTCGTCAGGTTGGTCCGATTCATCAGACTGGTGAGTTGAAGGAAGGTGAACGAGTCTTCAGCGAGAGTCGATCCCTCATTTTTAAGAAACTTCAGGTTGTCCGGTTTTTTGACAAGAAACGTCAGACCTACATTTACCTTGCCTATAGCGATCGCGTGATCGAGGGTTCGCCACAGAATGCCATCTCCACCGTGCCCATCCAACCTTGGGCAAATCAATAGAGCCACAGAGCCTTTTGCATTTGCCATGAACACCTCCATCACTGAGAGGCCGTATGCCCCACTCGAGTGTCCAAGAAAGTCGTGAGGTGGAGGAAAGGATGCGTACGCACCTGATGGTTGCTCTCCGATCGATCTGTGACACAGCACAATGAGAGTGGCCCTGCCCTATCCCACTCAGCATCCACATCGCACTGGTTTGTTATCATTCACTCTTGTGGAACAACGAATTCGCAGCACAGGTGCGTTCTTGCTCGCTTGCTCGCTTGCCGTTACGCTAGCGCTACACGGTTGCACTTCCAAACGTCAGCCCGCCGGCATCCGATTCCCGATCACCCATGGCTTTCATACTCACGTACCCAGCGAGCAGCAGCGCATCCTTATTTTGGGAGATCCTCTCTTGACCAAGGTGACCGAAGAATGGCTTCGCTCGCACCACTACTCACACGTCCTGGTTTCCCCACAGACTGCTCACCATGGATTGGATCGTGAGACAGTCTTGACCCTCGCAACACAATTGCAGGCGGAATTTGTGCTCCTGCTCGAACGGGAGGAGCTGAAGATTGGAGCGCTGATCGAGTCAGATTGCGGCGCACGTTTCAATATAAGCGTCACGGTGCGCGGTCTATCGCTGATGAGTCGAGAACCAGTCTTTCGAGGCACGGCTTACTACCCACACTGTGTTGAGCACCATCGCGAGACCGTACAGAACCTCACCTGCCAGGCTCTTGCCACTGCCTGGGGATTTCGCCCGTCCGGGCAGCTCGAGATTCCCTCGTCACTGGCATGTACAACCGGACAAACGTCTCCTTCCACAACTCACCAAACTCAGAACTAAGGGAGAATATCCCAAGTGCCGCCCTCACTATAATCTATAGTGAGGGTCTGACAGTACAGACTGCATCAATTCCATACCCCGCACACCTGAGTGACGCCTTCTTCTGTCATAACCTGTCCGATGTTCGAGGCGAATCCTTATCGGATTCAATCACCCCATACAAAAGCACTAGCATAATTGCATGTAATTCTATTGCTTTCATCAATGTCCAGCATGTAAGAGAGACTTCCTATATAGAGAGGTGCCTGGTCCATGCTCTCTCCCGCTTGAATGAGAACTTCCTCTATGGATGCGAACGGTATATTGAAAATCATGACTGTCCTGTTGACTCCGAAGTTAATGCCTCCCGCTCGCTCCAGTACACCGTTCACCATCCATTCTTTGCAAAGACTGGTTCATCCTTATCCACTATCACTTGCTCTGTATCTCGGGCCTTCGTGTAACGAGGAGGACTCATTATGATTGGAAGCCGTAGCCGTCTATTGGCCATCACGACAGGGTTTGTCCTGCTATTGATCGGGTTGGCACAGGCCGAAGATGATCGTGGTGAGCCCAATGCTTTCCTGAAAGGCACCTTTCGGTTTAGCACGGTGAAGACCTGTACGGATGTTGTCATCGGATCTATAGTGCACTTCCATTTCAATGGAACCATCATCTATGACGGGGCTGGTTCCGCGACGCTGAGCCAACAGGGAATGCTTGTCCTGCCCGGTTCAACTCCCCTGTCCTTCGAAGAGCGCGCTGAACTCACCTATCTTCCGAAGCCGAATGGGGGTTTTATTCAGGAGGGGACATTCGTCGCCGCTGATCACTCGTATACCGTCACCGGTACCAGGATGATAGGACAGATCGATGCGCAAGGGGCCGTTGTGATGCTCAGCGGCCCAATACCTTCTGTAAAAGAGACGGTCACCAGCTCTGCAGGCGGTATTTCTCAGTATTACTGTGGCGCTTTTGGGACAGCCATCCGCATACGCTAACATAAGCAGGCGTCATTCTCCCCTAATCCTGAAATCGAGATCACGCCTTGGGCCACCCGGATACCACCGTCCTCCAGCTTCTACGCGAAGCCCATCCAAGGTGGGATATCAGCCTCACGCGAGTGTCGGGTACAATCGCCTCCATCACATGGCCAACTTTCCTCATACACGGGCGTATGTACGGTTTCCTTTCCACTCGCCGCTCATCGTAGGGGGGGAATCCTATGTGTGTGAAGGGACACTTCGAAACCTTTCCTTGCAAGGCTGTTCAATCATATCCGACCGTGAGCTTACACTGGGTAACCTCATACGTGTGAGCCTCTTGTTGCCCGATCAGATGCGTGCATTGCCGATTGAGGTGGGCCGAGTCATCTGGGCGCAAGGGCTTGAGTGTGGATTGGAATTTATGGAGCTATCATTGCCTACGCGGTTACGTCTTGGTCGTACCCTACGAGTCGCGTTGATCAACTACCTGAATGCTCGGAAACTGCGTGAGTGTGAGCGAACCGCAGTGTAGCGATCCCTCCAATGATTCCGTCGCTCTAAGATTCCACACGCAGAAGCTATTCGATCAGCAAGCCGGTCGCTGTCAAATACTCTTATGAACCAACGGTTCTTTCTGATCCTACAAACAGGTGAAGAGATTGTGTACGGGCTCAGTGGGAAAGAAAAAGAGAACGTGAGCCATCATGGCTGCATGTTCTTATAGGCAAGAAAGGCAGAAATGACAATGGTCTTCTCGATTGCAGTCAACTCGGGGATGTGAGACGTAATCAGTTGAAACTCCGAGAGGGTCATATGCTGCTGGCGTCGAAGCCACTGCGCCAATGGTTTCCAGAGAGGGTTGAAATTCTGAACCCACCATCCAGGGACCAAACCCTCAGTTGAGTATTTAGCCGACTCTCGTACGGACTCATCCTGAGGTTTTGTACATGAATGATTCTGGTTCTCTTGCACGTTGGACAGTACCATTGGATTAATCATCTTAAAAAGATCACTGGCCATTTCAACGAATCAAATTATCCCCTGATTCCACAAGCAGCTCAATGGACATCCGTCTACAAATTGATTTTAATATGAAGCAAGTCAAGTGCCAAACTAGCTATAGTTCGTTTTGCTAGTAGTTTTTGAATCACCTGGCTTCGGCAACGATGTTCGAGTGACTGATTTCACACACAGTGTAGTATTTTGAGACACACACACCAGTCAGGAATATGCTTCCCCGTGTAGGTAAAACGGATCGGGATTGAAAACAAAATGAATTGACGCTGTTTTGTTCAAGTTTACGCAAGAGTCGTAGACGTTATGTCCAATCTAGCTCTCAAGACCAATCACGACGAGTGTTCTATCCTGATACAGCTCGTACATACTCCCTATGCAATATCATCCTTGTAATTTTTTATCATATGAGGATTCCAACACAGTAAATCCAGACATTCCGATTCGGTCATCTACATATAGTGTTCCAACACATCGATACGAATGTTTCACCATGAAACACTCATTCGTTTTTCAGTTAGGACAGTCTTCACTTGAGAAACGCTAGAGCAGGCACAGGTGTGAGAGACGCAGATGAGTCGGAGAAAACACACGAAGGCAACCACCTGGTTTCCGAGAAAACTGTTTGCATCATCTGCTAGGGGATTTGAGCTGCCGGTTCAAGTGAGGTTTCGATTGAGGGCTCTTTCGCCATCATAGGACTCGTCTTACTAGGACTTGCATCACCATTCGACTTGCGTGTTGTTTTTGGAATCGCCATAGGTTGTGTAAGCGAAAGAGTGAATTTTTCGAGTTCATACTGTTTCAGTTTGCGATAAAGAGTTGAGCGGCTCACCTTGAGATCCCGAGCGACCCGACTCATGTTTCCACGATGAAACGTGAGTGCCTTCACGAGTAATTCGGTTTCAATTCGCTGATGGGCCGCTCGTAGGGAATCCAATGAATCCGTGGCATGAATGTCTTCACTAGCCAGGTCAAGATCCTGGCGTGTGATCTCCTCCCCTTCACTCATCACGACAGCCCGTCGAACCCGATTACTTAATTCCCGTACATTCCCTGGCCACGAATGGGTATGCAGTGCGTCGATGGCCTGAATCGAAAATCCACGGATGGTCTTGTGCGTCATCGCAAGTGCTTGCTGAAGAAACACCATCGCCATCAGCAAGGCATCTTCCCCTCGATCGCGAAGTGGAGGAAGATGGATATGCAAGACCCCCAGTCGATAATAGAGGTCCTCCCTAAATCGATTCTGGTCGATGGCTGCTTTCAGCTCAACATTGGTCGCGGCAATGACTCGCGTATCGACATGAAGGGTCTCCTGTCCTCCTACGCGTTCAAAGGTACCCTCCTGGAGAAACCTCAGCAGTTTAACCTGCAAGGAAGGAAGCAGATCACCGACTTCATCAAGAAACAAAGTCCCGCCGGCTGCAGCTTCGAGTTTGCCTTTTTTTTGCTGTACCGCTCCAGTAAAGGCGCCTCGTTCATGGCCAAAGAGCTCTGACTCAAGCAAGGTTTCCGGAATGGCGGCACAATTGATTGGTACAAAGGGTCCTTGTTTTCGAACACTCCGCGCGTGGATAGCCTGTGCGGTCAGTTCCTTGCCCGTGCCGGTTTCACCAGTAAGCAGTACCGGCATCTCTGTCGCTGCCACTTTGGAAATCTTCTCAAACACCCCACAAATGGCGGGGCTCGCTCCAACCATGTCATCCACGACTTACTCCTCTCTTCCAGACTGCTCTGGGATAGTATTGGACACGTGGGACCTGTGACTCGTGCTCCGTTGTGCCGTTCCTTTCGCACTAGATTCGTCCAACTCTGCGGTGTACACGGTCGAAGGATCCTGATAGGGCAACTCCGCGATGATCATTTGGGCCTAAAGGCCTTACTCATGACAAGAACATTCGTTCATCAATCACCTACTCAATGCGGGATATATCAGCATGTCTATTTAGTGCACATACGACATTCGGTTCTCTCTTATAGCACAACTACGCATAGCGGCTCTAGTCACGAAATGCAGATCGTGTACACACTTTCCAGTGGAGGTGATGCCCATCCTTCGATGATCAGTATTTCTTCCACCACGAACCATCTGAGTATCGATCAAGCATCAGAAGTGAAGAGTAAGATCAATAGGATCCAGGCTCCGCCGAAACGTATGCCCTATCCAGTTGCACCATCCGCTGCTTGGAAACTGTTCGAGGTGCCATTGTGCATCGCGCCGCCTTCCTCCGGATTCCATGGGAATGACGGCCAAGGGTTATGCCATGGCTCCCACAACCGGCAGAACGCTCACACGATCAACTATGATAATCTCACAGATTCTCGACCGTGAATGTCGAACCCCTCTCGCTCCTGCGATCGGTCGAGTTCGTTCCCGTACTGCTCAAATGGTGATCTGGAGGATCAGATGTTCGATTGGATGGCTCACTCAGAGATGTGGATTGCTCTTGGAACGTTGACCGCCCTTGAAATTGTCCTTGGCGTGGACAACATTATCTTTATCTCCGTTCTGGTGAGTCGGTTGCAGCAACACCAGCGAAACGTAGCCCGCCGCCTTGGATTAGGCCTTGCGATGATCGCCCGCTTGGGATTGCTCTTCTCTATTTCCCTCGTCATGGAGCTCACGACTCCGCTCTTTACCCTGCTGAAACAGGCCATCTCAGGACGGGATCTGATTCTGATCATCGGCGGACTGTTTCTCCTTGCCAAGGCCACCCACGAGATACACGAAAGCCTGGAGGGCGCTGATGATCACGCCACCTCTTCGATCCCAACCAGTTTTGGGATGATGTTATTTCAGATCATGGTACTGGACCTCGTCTTTTCCTTGGATTCGGTCATCACCGCCGTCGGTCTGGTGGAGGAAGTATCCGTCATGGCAGCTGCAATTATCATCGCTGTGCTCGTCATGATGTTCGCCGCCCGGGCCATCGGCGATTTTGTCGACACACATCCAACGATCAAAATTCTGGCCCTGTCGTTCCTGATTCTCGTCGGAGTCACGTTGATGGT
Organism: Nitrospira sp. CMX1; assembly: GCF_054902215.1. Taxonomy (NCBI): domain Bacteria; kingdom Pseudomonadati; phylum Nitrospirota; class Nitrospiria; order Nitrospirales; family Nitrospiraceae; genus Nitrospira; species Nitrospira sp. CMX1. Next base: position 26,547 of record NZ_JBUBKD010000035.1, read on the forward strand.
CGAAGGATTTGATGTGCATGTCCCGAAAGGCTATATTTACTTTGCGATGGCGTTTTCGGTCGCCGTGGAGATGATTAATCTGCGAATCCGTATGCGCACGAGTCCTCCTGTGAAGTTGCACAGCCGATACACTAACGGTAAGCCAGAATCCTCGATCCAAGACCACTGAAACCGATCTCATGGAGACCACCATCCGCCCTTACTGATACGACAAGTTGCCAACAGTCAGGTGGACTGATCTGGATCCTCAGAAAAGGATCGTAGTGACAGCGGTGCCGCCAGTTGTTCAAGAGGCTGACCTTCCGCGTTAATTCCCAGCCAGAGTTCGATCACGGCGCCAAGCAACATCAGGACTGCAGCCCCTAGATATCCGTAAAACACACTGGTCGCTGATGATTCAATGAGCATCCCATAGAGCCACGGTGCCGCCACGCCCGCTCCCTGCGCCACGACGAAGAAAAAGGCAATCGCCATCGCGCGGATTTCCATCGGAAAGACTTCACTGACCGTCAGATAGGCCGCACTTGCTCCAGTCGAGGCAAAGAAGAACATCACCGACCAGAGCAACATCTGCGTCGACAGCGTGAGGGAGCCAATCCAGAACAAATACCCTGTCAGCATTAAGAGGATACCGGCGATCCCGTAGGTCAGGCTGATCATTGGCTTACGACCAATCGTATCGAAGAATCGACCCAAGAGCAGCGGACCCAAAAAATTGCCAAGAGCGAACGGCAAAATATAGAGACCCACGTGACTGGTGGACACCGCATAGTACTTGGTAAGCAGGAGTGGATAGGTGAACGATATCGCGTTGTACATAAACGATTGCGTCACCATGAGTCCGATGCCCAGAGCGGTCCGTCGAGGATAGGATTGGAAAAGTTCTCGAGCAACCATCGCGATCGTTGCATGAGGTCGGGGATGGACGGTGATGGTGCCATCGGGCTCCGCAAGCACTGTCCCGCAATCTTGGGAGACCTGTCGTTCAATCTTCGACACGATGGCTTCTGCGTCAGGGACACGACCGTGGGTCATCAGCCACCGTGGGCTTTCGGGAATCACACGCCGAACGATGATGATCGCCACTCCCA
>NZ_JBUBKD010000036.1:0-5094 GCF_054902215.1 Nitrospira sp. CMX1
AGGAGGAACAACCCGGGGGGGGGGGGGGGGGGGGGAGGGGTGTGGTTTGGGGTTTTGTGGCTCTGGCTCGGTGTTTTGTCTTCCCGTTTTTCGCGCGCCAGCAAGCGGACACACGGCAGCCATGACCGAGGTGCGAACGCTCGGTGGCACGTGTGCCAATCGTGGCTGCTTGCCGTCAAAGAATCTCATCGAAGCCGCGAAAATCCTCTACGATACGAAGCATCCGCGCTATCCAGGGCTCTCTCCTACCTCGATGAGCCTGGACTTCCGCGCCCTGATCGAGCAGAAGGATGCCGTGATTGAAGACTACCGGGGAAAGAAGTATCAGAGCATTGTCTTCAACTCTCAACGCATCCGCGTGTTTGAAGGATCAGCCCGCTTCAGCGGCTCCAACGAGGTGACCGTGAACGGGCAGGTGCTCTCAGCGGCTCGGTTCCTTGTCGCGACGGGAAGCTCGCCCGCAGTGCCAGAGGTTCCCGGGCTTCGTGACACGCCGTATCTCACCAGCGACCTGCTCACCAGTCACGAAGACATCGAACTCACAGAGCTTCCCGTGTCGCTGATCATCCTCGGTGGCGGCTACATCGCGCTTGAGCTGGGCCAGATGTTTTCGCGCTTCGGCACCAGCGTTACGATTCTGGCACGCGGAGCGCGAATTCTTACGGCCTACGAGCCGGAGATTGCGCAATCAGTGGCAGAGGTATTTCGTGAGGAGGGAATTGCCATTTATACGAAAGCCACCGTGAGCCGGGTGCATGGCGATGAACGCCAAGTCGTGGTCACGCTCCAGGTGGACGGCCGGCAGAAGGAACTGAAAGCGGCGAAGCTCCTGGTTGCCACGGGGCGCATACCGAATACGGCACAGCTCGGACTTGACCTTCCAGGAGTCGATCTGGATGACCGTGGCTTCGTGAAGGTCAACGACGAGCTGCGCACTTCTGCCGAGCATGTGTATGCGGCCGGAGACGTGATTGGTTCATACACGGGAAGCCAGATGGCGACTCCTGTGGGGGCGCAGGACGGCGGGATTGCTGCCGAGAATGCTCTCAACGGCAAAGGGAGCCATAAGGTAAACCACGCCGTGATTCCGCGAGCGATTTTTACCGACCCGCAAGTGGGCGTCGTCGGACTCTCGGACGAGGAGGCCAATGCGCGCGGGTACGCGTGCGATTGTCGCATGATTCCGATGTCCCTCGTTCCCAGAGCTGGGGCGGTCCGCGAGACCAGAGGGGTCCTGAAGATGGTTGCGGACAGGAACACGAAGAAGGTGCTGGGGGTTTCCATGCACGGAATGAACGCAGCGGAGGTGATTCATGAAGCGGCCATAGGGCTTCATTTTGGTGCGACGATCGGCGACTTCGCCCACCTGCTGCACGTTTATCCAACCATGTCCGAGGCGCTCAAACTAGCCGCGCTGTCTTACACAAAAGACGTGTCAAACATGAGCTGCTGTGCAGACTAGGCATCACCGAGATGTACCACCTCACATTATGACGAGACTGTAGGACCGCTCACCCAAATGCGAGTGAGCAGCAGGTAGGCAAGCACGGCAAGAATTGCGGAGCCCGGCAGCGTCACCACCCACGCCAGGATCTGTCACGCACTGTTGTCCAGCGCACGCTGTTCAGATCTTTGAGAAAACCGAGTCCGATTATCACTGAACTGCTGACGTGGGGTGAGCTGTTCGAAATCAACAGCGAGCCATGACTCGTCTGGCCATCGTGATGTCCGTTGGTCAATTGGGCTCATTGTCCTTATTTTGTTCGTCACGTTTAGGAATCTCAGACAGGCGACGTTGATTCTGCTGCGATTCCATTTGCCATGGTCGGTGATCTCGTGGTGTTGCAGATCGGTAGTCTCTATCTCTCCGTTCCGGCTTCCGTTGGTTTCATCGCATTGTTCGGTATCGCTGTTCTGAACGGAATAGTAAGGATCGCCTACATAAACCAATTGCATGGACTACCGTCAGCGGCAAGCGAACGCGGAGATTAGACGCGAAACAGCCGAACTGCTGAAAGGCTATCGGCAATGCATTCAGAAGCACGAGGGTGATATGGCAAAGGCCAAAGAACGCTGTGCGCTGTATCGAGAGGGCCTCGAACGCATCCAACTGAGCAGCTTGTCATGTTCATGTATGTGAAGCAAAGGCAACAAAGGCGGCAGCATACGAAGACTGCCGCCCTTCGATAAGATAATGGCAGGAAGCTGTGCATCCACTGCCATACCTTGGACGCAGCCTCATAGGGGCAAAAGCCAAACTGTTCTACCCAGGGGCACATAATCATCACCTCCCTTTGAACGCCATCCTACGGGCTGTACCATAGTATCAAGTCAAGAGGGGTGCGAAACTCCGTAGAGTCGCTTGACTCTATACTGTAGTGCAAGGTGTATCCCTTCAGAGTGATGACATGGCTGCTCAACTGACTATCGGCCAGCTTGCTAGGACTGTTGGGGTGAATGTCCAGACCGTCCGTTACTACGAGCGCCTGAACTTGCTCAATCCGTCAGCGAGAAGGCCTTCGAAATATAGACTGTACGGGCATGAAGAGGAACGGCGCCTGAGGTTCATCAAGAAGGCCCAAGCATTAGGCTTCACCCTACGCGAGATTGCCGAATCACTTACTCTACCGATAGCCTCAAGGGCTTGCCGTGATGATGTGCAGAAACAGGCACAGGCGAAACTCGTGCAGGTGGAATCCAAGGTTCAAGATTTGCGGGTACTGGCTTGTGCGCTGAAAAAATTCATCCAAACTTGTGAAGCTGGTCAGTCCACCGACCGTTGTCCGACCTTGATGTGCCTGGAAAGAAACAAATGCTGATACGAAGTAAAGGACAAAAGGGTGCTAGAACCACATACGCACGCCGGCTACGAATCGAATTTGACTCGGATCCCCCCCCTCCCGGCGCACCAGCGTGGCGGTTTCGCCAAAACTCCTATCCACTGAAAAGCCGACATAGGGCGCAAATTCGCGCCGAAGTTCATACCGTAGCCTCACCCCGAATTCCAGGTTGTTCAGCCCCGAGCCGGTCGTAAATTCTTCGACTCGTTGTATGGCAACATTGGTCTCGAAGCGGCCCTGGAGAATCAACCGCTGGGTCAGCAATAGATCCTTCGTCAACGTCATACGCCCGGACACCGCGCCATTCTGGTCGATGAACAAGGTCGCTTCCATCGTGTAATCATAGGGCACGATTCCCTCGATCCCGATTGCCGCGAACCCACGGGTCACATTCCGCCCGCGAAAGGTTTGCGTTTCGAAACGTGGGCCGATTTGAAAATCATAATATTTTCGGATGAACCGACCATACAGCAGCTGAAAGTCCACATCGTAGTCCGCTTTGAAAGCCGTATCCTGTTGTCCTTCGCTCTTGAACCACAGTCGGTTGTAATCTCCGCCGTACCACCCTTCGATGTCCCAGCGGTAATCGCTCGTCCGCTCACTCCCGCTTGTTTTGGGCCTATATTCGAGCACGTCGATCAGTGTAAACAGGTGGTTCTCCTGATCGTTGACGGGTGGAGCCCAGTCCTGTTGTGGCGATAGGTTCGGCAAGGTGCGGACAGACCCTCCGAGGATTTCTGACTCTCCTCCCAACGGCGCTTGAACTGTTTTCACCGAGGGACTGAGCTGGCCGGCGGAGTTGGAAGGACCAAGCACATTGCCTTTATTTGATACGGTCACAAAGGTTTCAGCAGCGGCAACTGGAGCGCAGATGTTGACGCTCAGGGAACATGCCAAAGCAATTGAATAAAGGGCGTGAAAAGACATGAGTACCTTTACAGCGTCTTATCGGACACCTCGATGACTCGAAACATGCCTGCCTCCATGTGAAAGAGTAAATGGCAATGGAACGCCCAGGGTCCGGGGGCGTCCGCGGTGACCGCAACCGATACCCGCTCCGCGGGCTTGACGATGACGGTGTGCTTGCGTGGCAGATACTTGCCCGCGCCGTTTTCCAGGTGCATCCACATGCCGTGCAAATGAAGCGGGTGCTCCATCATCGTGTCGTTGACGAACGTAAGACGCAGCCGTTCTCCGTAGCGGAAACGAATCGGCTCCGGCGCGTCGGAATATTTTTCCCCATTGAATGACCACATATACCGGTCCGCCATATTGCCCGTGACGTGTAGCTCGATTTCCCGCTCCGGCTGCCGTTGGTCAGGATAGGGCCTAAGGCTTCTCAAATCGGTGTAAAGCAGCACTCGCCGGGAGCTGTTTTCCAGCCCTCTGCCTGGTTCCCCAAACCGATTCTGCGAATACTCGGCCACCGTTTGATTGCCGGTCCCATGATCGTCGGGCCCGTGCTTGACGGGCTCGGCGCCGGGAATCATCGAAGCAATTGGATCGGCAGGAGCTTTACTTGACATATCGTGCATCCCCATATCGTGTTGCCCGTGCCCCATGCTTGGCATGTCACTGGAAGGATTCTTGCCTGGCATCGTCATGCCGCTGCCCTCAGAGTGTTTCATGCTCGGCATATCCATACCGTTCATCTCCATCCCTTCCATGCTCATGCCCATGTCTTCCATGGTCCGAAGGGGACGAGGACGACGTTCTGGAATCTCTCCTTCCATCCCAGGCCGAGGAGCCAGCGTTCCGCGCGCGTATCCGCTACGGTCCATGGTCTCGGCAAAGATGGTATAGGCGCGGTCGCCGGTCGGTTCGACAATCACGTCGTACGTCTCCGCCACTCCCATACGAAGTTCCTCCACCAGGACGGGCTGGATATTCTGCCCATCGGCCTGTACGACTGTCATGGTGAGGCCAGGAATACGCACGTCATAAAAGGTCATGGAGGCCGCGTTGATGAAACGCAAGCGGACTTTCTCTCCTGGGCGAAACAGTCCGGTCCAATTAGCGCCCGGGGACAGCCCGTTCATGAGGTAGGTAAACGTGTAGCCCGTCACATCCGCGAAGTCCGTGGGATCCATCCGCATTTGGTCCCACATGAGGTAGTTCTTCAACGTCGCCCACACGCCCCAGTCGGCGATATTGGAGAAAAACTCGGCCGCTGTCCGTTGCTGGAAATTATAGTAGCCCGGCAGCTTTTTGAGATTGGTAAACACGGCCTCCGGCGACTCGAAGGTCCAATCTG
>NZ_JBUBKD010000037.1:0-27273 GCF_054902215.1 Nitrospira sp. CMX1
GCAAGTTCTCCACATGATCGGGCAGCGTGTAGCTGACAAGCGATCGGACACTGTCTACTCCGGCATCAGCCTCTTCCACCACCGTATCCGCTGCACTGTCGACGAAATACCTGTCATTGCCGCTGCCGCCGACCAGAACAGAGGTGCCCGAATCGAAATATTCATTGCCGCTGATCAGTTCATCATCTCCCTCTCCTCCGTATAACGTGTCAGTGCCTCTTCCATCCGTCAGGCGATCATTTCCGCCTCCCGCATAGACCACGTCATTCCCATATCCACTATAGAAGGCATCTGCCCCATCCCCACCATCGAGCACATCATCTCCCTCCCCACCGTCGAGAAGATCATCTCCCATCCCGCCCAACAGCATATCAGCCTGTTCGCCCCCATAGAGCAGATCATTTCCATCTCCTCCCTCCAGACGATCCTGACCGCTGAGGCCAAGCATAGCGGCATGAAAGAGATTCGCCCCTATTTCAGGATCGTAATAATCTCCGTACAGCACATCGTCATCAGCGCCGCCCTCTAATACATCGTCGCCCCCACCGCCGCGCAACGTATCATTGCCCTGCCCGCCCAAGAAGGTATCGTTCCCTATGCCACCAAACAGCTGGTCATTTCCCTCGCCCGCATCGAGCCAATCGCTTCCTGATGCAGTAAACAGGTTCCAAAACAGCGGGTCGGTATGCGAAATGATAAGCGTGTTATAGCCTCCAACGAGTGAATCGTCTCCGATTCCCCCCTGCAACCGATCACTCCCCTCGCCGCCCAATAGGATATCGTTTCCTCCTCCGCCAAACAGCAGGTCATCTCCACCCGCCCCTCGATAGTCTTGTAGAGCATAATTGCTGCCCGACTCGTCGACACGCACGTCGCCTGAGAGCGTGTCGTTCCCCTCTCCGCCGTACAGTACATCGCTACCATCTCCACCATTTACGATGTCATGATCGAGCCCACCCACCAGGACATCATCGCCGAATTGTCCGTCGAGATAATCGTCGCCGCTGCCGCCGTCGAGCGAGTCGGCGCCACCGGCCTCCGGCGTCCCGTCTTGCGAGATCGCAGTATCGCCCAAGAGAAAATCATTACCGGCTCCCCCGATCAGGACATCAGTCCCACCCCCACCATATAACTGATCATGGCCGGCTCCACCGTCTATGTAGTCACCGCCATAGTTGCCGATCATCAGCGCTTCCTGGTTATCGCCTTCCAGATGATCATTGCCTTCTCCCCCGATGAGAATGTCGGCCCCGGCATACCCCAAGAGCACATCATCGCCTTCGCCTCCGTCGAGATAGTCATTGCCACTCACAGTCACGTCAGCACCATCATCACCGGTCAAGAAGTCGGAGCCGGCCCCGCCATACAGTCGGTCGTGGCCACCCGCCCCAACCAGGATATCGTTGTCTCCCTCTCCATACACCTCATCGTCACCACCTGCAGCAATGACGATATCCTCACCTCCACCTGCGTGGATGAGAGTATGTTGGTCGTCATCAATCTCCGGCGTCAGCTCTCCCTGCACAGGTTCGCCGATCAGGCTGGTACTCCGCGTATCATTGTCGGAGTCATCGAAGAAAGGAAGATACACCGGCTCAAAAATCGGCGCGCCTTGCGGATCGGTACCGACCTGCACATACCCATCGACTTTGAGAAACTCCGTACGCGTTGCCTCGGCATACGTCTCTTCCGCCACCAATCGAATCCCGAGTTTGCCGGAACTGAAGTTTTTGATTGTTACTGAGCTGGAACCGGTCACGGTCAGATCGGTTCCACTTTTCCTATACGTGATCGTCCCATCGGCACTGTGAAACACATTGGTGGGGTCGCCGGCATGCCGCAGGCCACCGACCAAAATCTTCCCATCGAACTCCACCACGCCGTGACCATCCGAATCCTCAATCGTGTCGGCCCCATCGACGGCGCGGATGAGGTAGGCATCAAGGCCGTCTCCCCCTCTCAGGATGTCGTTCTCAAGCCCGCCGTCGAGAAAGTCGCTCTCGGTCCCTCCCTCCAGCACATCAATGCCTCGACCTCCGACCAGCGTATCGCTTCCCGCTCCACCTTCCAGTTGATCGCTCCCGGCATCACCTTGGAGATAGTCGTTACCCCCATTGCCGATGAGCAGATCAACGCCATCGCCCCCATAGAGATGGTCATTAGTAAAGAGCGATCCGCCGGAAATGGTCTCCGCGTTATCCGACCCAAAAATATACTCCCGCTGCACACCAGGGGGAATACTCAGCCCAGACGGAATGTCATACGCCGTGGTGTTGTCATGATAGTGTGTGAGCGCAAATGGATTCAGCGGTCCATTCAGATTGGCTTGATTCAGCGCCACTTTAGCTGCGAGGAATAACCCTCGATCCTGAATGTAATCAGTCGTGATTGTGCCCAGACCTGTCGCTGGATTAAAGAGTGCCAATTCCCCATTTGTATTGTGTTGGCCATAGGTCGGGCCAATAATCACAAATGGATTCAGCGCGGTGAGAGCGTAGCGATAGGCCAGCCCTTTGCCCGCCGCATCATCAAGCAGCGTGTCGCCTTTTACCTCTTCGAGCGGCCGATCGACTAAGACCTCAATGCGATATGAGCCCGGCTGTGCAGGCAGCATATTTTCGACTGCCGTAATATTGTTGTGAAAGGCCGTGCGATTGGTCATATTGCCGAAGCTGCCGGCCTCATCAGAAGACGGTGTAAGCTGAAAGCTCTGATCCACCGGTAATAACGCTTTCCGAACCGCATCGAGTGCGTTTTCTAATGTGTCTTTTTCAGCCCGCCCGAGTAAGGTGTTCGCGGCACTTGCAGAGGACGCCTGAAAGATCGCTTGGATGGCATCCGTTGAAATCGAGTCATCGATTTCTTTGAAGAGGATCTGAAGACGTAACGAATCTGCGATGAGCGTCAGACTATGCGTATTGAGATAATCAAATCGAGGAGCCAGACCTGGAATTTCCACCACCGGCTGACCTTCAATCGCGATGCCGACAGGAACTGGATGGTTGCCCGAATTCGCGACAGCGTTCGCATCGAAGCCTGAGAGGGCGACTCCAACATATTGGGCAAAGGAGGGTTCGGCAACGGTGGTGCCAAAGTCGTTGTAGAACGTGCCGTATCTGTTCCGGATATAGGCCTCGGCAAAATCCTGGCGTGGGGTGGAATAGACATTTCCATTTGGATCAATGCGATCAATGGGCGATCCGGCAATCGCCGCCAACTGCAAAGGTGAAAGTTGTATCGGCACATCCGTTGTGCTGCTGGGGTCAGCTTCAACCTGGCGGTACAGACTCAGCATTTCTTGCAGCACGACATTGCGCGGTCGGTTTTGGCCGGAGGGATCACTCAACTCGCCGAGCCCAGTCGCATTGAAGACCACGTTGTTGCCTGAGTCCTGATTGACAATCTCCGGATACATGGCAGCGAGGGTACGCACGATATTGCCGCTCAGCGAATAGCCAACCAAGTCAATCTTCTCGCCAACCTGCAATTGCGGCCGGACACGGTTGAGAAAATCCTGAGCTGACAGGATTTGATCGAACGCAAACCCGCTCGTAAAGATCTGCACATCGGTCCCAAGGTCACGCGTCCGGTCATTATTGAGTTCCGTACTCCGCACCGCGATCACGACTCGATTCGGGGTATCGTTGTCGCGCAATGCCACGGCTGAAAATCCTGTGGCATCATTTTGATAGGTATCGATGATACGATAACGACTTCGGAATGCCTCTGCCTGCTCCAACGTCATGCGAAGTTTTCCGCGCAAGTCGTCAGCGCTGGGATCATCTCCAGGATTGTTCCCACTTCTTAAAGCGTTGATATAGGCCTGGGGTGCCATTCCTTGAAGCAAAAATGATTCAGCAGCTATCTGCTCAAGAGCTGCATCGTAGGCCTTTTTCAACTGATCAAGAGTCAGGTCCAGCATGATGATTCCTCTCTAGTCAACTGACGACGTCGGTTTGAGCACTTTATGCAGGAACTCTCCCATAGCTGTTACTGGTCTTGACGGACAGGCTGCCGCCCCTAGCCACCAGATTCCCCCAACAGTGTCCCGAGTCCTACCACTTGCAAGGTAGCCTCGCCTGACCGCAAGCACCTCGTTGACCCGCAGATCAAGAAGAATGACTTCGCCTCCAGCAATCCCTAGTTCACGATCATGTGGGCGCGAGATTCCACGCCAAGTAAAGCCATACCGACTCTTGGGTACTTGTATCCGCTCTTCAATCAGGGGCGGTTGTTGGTCACGTGGATACATATACTGGCCGTCTTCATAGACCAATTTCTCAGTGTTTGGCCTGGTGTAGCGGAGATACTTGACCTCATCTGTCTGACTCTGGAGGAATGCAGGAATCGGTTTCTCAAGAAATTTATAATTCTGATCAGGCTTATACAGTTCGTACGTTCTCTTTTTGACATCCTTTGTTTTGACGGCATCTGCATAGGGGGGATTCACATACCCATCTTGAAATGTTCCCGGCTTGAGTGCCTCCGATCCCATATTGAATTCTTCGCCGTACGTTTCCCCATAAGGGTCTTCTATCGCATAGAGGTGCTCCAACATATAGTCGGTCGCCTCGGTTCTTGGCCGCATCTGCAGGATGCCTTCCACCTTTTCCACAGTCTTAAAGATGAATTCCCCCGCTTCAGTTCTACAGAGGTGATCAAAGTATTCTTTCGTGGACATCCCTGGCTTGTAGCCACTGTCTTCTGGCACTGGATTCGGGATTTTGATGCTGTGTGCAAAACGACCCTCTTCGGTGGCCAAAGGATCAGCCGGCTTGAGCTTCAACGGATCACAGGTGGTGTCGCCAGGCTTCGGCGGTTCTTTGGCGCAACGCTCCTCGAGCTTTTTCATTGCCTTGTCGAATCGTTCAGCAACGGTTTCTTCTTTGAAAAACGATGCTGCACAACCGGTGATCATGACCAACACGAGACCGATCACCATTGTTCCCATCCGCTCGGCTGTTATCCTCGACAGGCCTCCAGTGGATTTCTGCTGGACGTACAACGGCATGGAAGGATCGTTCGATTCGTTCATAGACTCACGCTCCTTTGTAAGGGAGGACAGACCGGGAGGATGACACCAGCATGGAAGTAGTCCTCTTAATCTGTGTTCCTAATCAAATAGGTGCGTGAGTCTAGGAGGCCGTCGGCGCGCTGTCAAGAACCCTGGTCCGCAACCGCATTCCACAGCCAAGTTGCCGGAATCTACAGGAACCCAAACCAAACTGGACAGTACTCAAAAGAGGGGGGAGCATTATAAAAGACTGCGCCGAAACCAGAAATCAGCAACCAGGCCGGTCAATTCCTTCGCTGGTTGCCCAAGACCCAGTATGGTCCCACCGAAACACCAGCGTTGTGTGAGCGTGAGTCACTTCACTATGTCCGAGAGACCCCACCCTGTTATGGCCAGACTAAGAACGCGAATGGCGTGAAGGTCATGCATTAAATCGCTCAGCTAACGGCTGTCAGCAGGAAGCATATTGTAGGAGAGGCAGGCAACCAGACACCGTTCCACTCTGGCAGGGCCTCAGGATTAACCAGACTGTTCCTCAAGAAGCCGTAACCCTACGTCTGTAATCTGGACCATTCTGTCTTGGTCTATCTTGACATAATGCCCTAGCTTGAGAGCCTGTACGGCTAAGCCGGTCTCTCCCGTTCGGTATGGGTCGAAGAGAATAAAAAGATTGTCATAATGTTTAGGCCCGTGGTGCTTGAGATGTTGTAAGACTCGGCGCTGGAGACTTTTCTGCCGCTTCCGCGCCCTATCACCTGATCTGATAGGTTCTTCTGGCATGAAACACCTATAAGAGGTGCGTTGCAGTGGCGTACATACGCCGGTCATCATGCTCTGGCTAGTCAGATTTAGAATGGGAAAACGGCGGCATCTTAAGAGTAATGCCGGCAAAGTGCAAGGCATAATGATGGCATATCATCAGTTCTGATGTACTGATCACAAGTATTCCTAATGTCATCGATCTATCGCGTCACATTCCTTGATATTTTCAGTGATTGAGCGATCTCTGAGTTCGAATGAGTTGAGCAGTGCTCTAGGTACCCTCCTTTCTCGGGTACCAACTTGACTTCGATTGTCATGCATGTAACCATTGGTACGCTCCATGCTCACCCGTTCAGACATCATCAAGGACCGCTACCTTCGTCTGACAACTGCCCGTCTCGGGTATTCGGCTGGGTTGATTGGCACCGTGCACACCATCGGTACCGACTGGTCTGGAAACTGGTATTTCCAACTTCGTTGGTTGAATCGACCAGCAGGCAAACGGCATAGACCTGTATCAGAACGGAGCTTGAATCTCCGCGAAAGCGATCTTGAGGACTTTGAGCGGATCACATGGGAACAGGTCCAGGAGTTATTAAAAGAGTCGAGGCCGCCCAGCAAGCCGAGGAAGACGCTACGACTACTAGGGGCCTGGAGAATCAAACGACATCCAAACCAGCTTCGATTGTTTGAAGGCTGCCCGCTCCCCGGATCAGGCCAGGATGGCTGAGGAATCTCTAGGCATCCATCCCGGTCTTGGGAAGAACCGAGAACCAAAAAATGCGGCTTGTATCAAGTAGCGACTTCGATGGATTTTCTCGGATTCCCTAGTACCTTTGCCTTGCGAGGAGTCGAGGTGACGAACACCGTTAGAGGAGTTGGGGAGACTTACGCTTAACATCTCACTCAGCGAGGACAGTCTTACACGTTTCGGCGTGACCGCGGCATGCTCCGTACGATAGGCGCATAAGACGATTGAACGGGTTCGTCCAGAGTGATGCCCAGCAACAATCGACCCAAGAGCACTGTTGCGGCGATGGAAATACTGCTCTGGAACCAGCCCGCGAGTGACTGCACGTCCAGGAGTACGGCGGTCCCACTGAGGAGCCAGATTCCTACACCCATTGCGACGAGACAGGCGGGTCGGGTGGCATCTGTCATACGGAGTGCCACCGAAACACTTATTGCCCCCACCAGCAGGGCAAGCAGCGGATACAAGCCAGGATCAATCTTGGGCGTAATCCCAAAAGCAGCGAGCAGCATGCCCGCCAGGAAGGTCGTACCAGAGACGATTGTGACTCCGCGTATAATGGCCCGCCATGGAAGGGATTGGTGCTGAGATGTCATGCGGGTCAGAATACGGTCTGCCCGTAGACACTGCCATCCCACAAAAGCCGGGGGATCAGAGAAATAGCTGAGATGTAGCTGAGGAGTTCTGTAGAGAGATCAGAAGGCCAACAAAGGACAACGGTCGACCGGCTGTTGCAAAGGAACCATCGACCTGCGGTTTCTTAGTTTGCTGCCTCTTTTCCGGCGACGGCGAAGGGAGCTCGGTGGTCTAGGGTACGGACCTCCGCACGTCAACGTCCGCACACTTCATAGGGGAAACTTCCCCGCTTCTCCCAGTAACCATCAGACTCCCCTATGAACGGCCACTGAACGTCCCATCCCCAGAATTCAAGAAGCACGATCCGATTCTATTTATGACGGGGCATCGTTTAGGACCTTGCTGAATGTCTGGATTTCTGCTGTTTCCTAATCGATACGGGAAAAACGCGGAACAGATACTCCTTCCTTCTCAACAGACTCAACAAACATGGCAAGGGGTCTTATCCAAAGGCCTCGATCCCCATACAGCGCCCGGTACACGACAAACTCCTCTTCCGTTTCTGAATGTCTCGCGACTCCCAACACTTCATACTGCTGACCTTTATGGTGACGGTAAACCCCGGGTGAAACCATATTGACTGCTCCTCATAGAGTAAATAACTACGCGTTCGCTTGACTGTTGGGCCCAAACCAACCGCAGCATGGTAGCAGCAGGCAGGAGAACAGGAGGACCTAAAGCGGTCCTAGGACCAATTATAGATTTCGACGCTCGAGGAAACCGCGCACGGCATAAACGAGCTCGTTCCATTCCCGCGCACGTTCGTTCCAGGATTGAAGCAAGGGCTCCAAAAGGTATTCTCTCATGCGGCGCGGCCCAGTCTTAATCTCCACCCTCACCGCCATCCCAGGAGCAAGCGTGACCTCTGTGCCTCCGACTTGGACTGTCGATCGGTCCAGACGGACCCGTATGGGTGAGACAAGCTCTCCTCTTTTGCGTGAAGTCACGTCGTCAGAGACCGTCAGGACATGACCGGGAATCGCCCCGTAGGAAGGTATCTGAAAGGTTTCGACTATGACCCCAACCGACTGTCCTTGGTGGATGATACCCACATCCTTCTTCTCGACATGCGCCTCGATCTCGACCGTGCGGTCCGAGGGCACAACCACAAGCAAGGGCTGCCCAGGATTCACCACCGTGCCCACCGGATGGGACACGAGTTGTTGCACCACCCCATCGATCGGTGAGAGCACCTGCTGGAAGCCAGATTTCTGTCCGGTTGTCGTCGCCTCTTGAGCAAGCAAAGCGGCTTTAGCTTCGAGCGCGGAGAGCTCCGCCTGTTTCCTCTGCTGAAAATCTACGGCCAGAGTATGAGACTCCTGCTCAGCCTCCGCAAGAGCTGCTTGATCTTGTTCCAGCTGCTTCTCTTGGCGAATCATCTCCTGTCCCTGCTCGACACGTCGGCTTTCGGCCTGCAGAAAATCCGCCCTCGCCCCAACCCCCTGCTCCATCAATTTCTTGGACTGTTCCGCACGTTCGGTTTCCATCAACAATACCGCCTGGCCCCGAAAGAGCGCCGTCTTCGTCCGTGCGACCGCCGCGTGACGCTCATCCACCAGATGCTGGGCCGCCGCAATCCTGGCCTGGTGCTCAGTCAACTGATCCTGCAAGAGCCGTTGTTGGACGCGAATCTCGTCCTCATCCCCATCGGCCGGCGCCTCGAGCCTCGCCCGGTGCTTGAGGAGCGCGCGCAACCGGGCAGCTTCCACCTGTATTACTCGATATTCCTTGCTGGTATGGTCTCGCGCCGAGATGTTCCTGGTCGAGTCCAGTTCCATCAAGACCTCCCCCCGCTTCACTGCTTGTCCAACCTGGACGTGAATCGCCGTGAGCACACCCGGTTCCGACGGGTACAGACTCCTCGAGTCCCCGCTCGGCACTACCCGTCCGTGCGCCGTTGTGATCGAGTCAATCCTCACGAACATGGCCCATCCCGTCACGGCCAGACACACGATCGGAATCGCCCACCGCAGCGCTCGTCCGACCGGAGAGGAAGGCCTTCGCTGAATGTCCAGGACCTCCGGAAGAAACTCTGCGGCAGGCCCTTCGGCAACAGAGGGGTGAGGAAGCTGATCCGAGTCAGCTTCCCACGCGGCTCTCCAGACAATCCACTGTCTTCCGAATGCACCGAAGGCCATCGAACCCTCGTGATTAATTTCTGGTTTGAGACTCACTGAGTTGTGCAGAAGCTCCCGCCCGCTCAAGCAGGTCCTCATACGAGCCCTGCTCGATGATCTCCCCTTTGTCCAGGACATAGATACGGTGGGCCTGGTGCATACAGTTCAACCGATGAGCCAGGATGAACATGGTACGTCCCTGAGCAATCTGAGGCAGGTGCTGTTGCAAGGCCTGTTCAGATTCTTCGTCTAATGCATTCATGGCTCCATCGAATATCAAGATGCGGGGATTCGCGGCCAGGGTACGGGCCAGCGCAATCTGCTGCCGTTGCCCACTTGAGAGCTTCCAACCCTGTTCACCAATCAACGTCTCATAGCCATGCTCTAACTCCACGATAAACTCATGCGCACCGGACCAGGTTGCCGCCTGCATGACCTGCTCCATTGCCATCTCAGGATCGGCCAGCGCGATATTGTTCCGAACCGACCCGTTGAACAGGACGTTTTCTTGTAATACCACCCCCACGTGCCTTCGCAGCCACGCCGGATCGACCTGCGCCAGATCGACTCCGTCCACCAGGATACGCCCCTGTTCAGGCCCATACAGACATTGAAGCAGTTTGGCGATGGTGCTCTTGCCGGATCCTGACCGTCCAACGATCCCGACAATTTGACCAGGCTCTGCTGAAAAGGACAGTATGCGAATAGCCGTCGGCCCATCCGGCTGGTATCGGAACGTGACATTTTCAAACCGGACCTGCCCCTGGACTTGTGGAATCGTGACTCGATTCGGATTGTAGGAGGGCTCCCGTTGCCGGTTCAGCACATCCCCCAGCCGCTGGACCGACAGGTCCGCTTGCTGAAACTCCTGCCAGAGTTGGTCCCATCTCAGCATTAATCCTGTCACCTGGGACGACAACAGACCGAGGGCGATCAGCTGCCCGATACTGAGTCGCCCATCGATCACATGAGCGGCACCGACCCAGATGACCACCATGGTGGTGAGGTTGCGCATGCCGAGCGCGACGTGCCTCACGGTCGTGATCAGACGGGTCGCCTGAACACTCGCTCGCACAGAGCCGGCCAGCTGCGCGTCCCACTTCCTCCAGAACGACGGTTCAACCGCCATGGCCTTTACTGTATGGATCCCGCTGATGGTCTCGATCGCGAATGCCTGGTTGACCGCCTCGCGATCGACCGCGTCATGCAGACAAGCTCGTATCGAGGGAGTCATGGAGTAGAACAACAAGGCATAGACCGGCAGCGAGAGCATGACCACCAGCGCGAGGGTTGGACTAATCAGCCACATCACGGCCAGGACAAGAACCGCAAAGGGAATGTCCAACAGCACGGTCAGAGAATGGTTCGTGACAAATCGGCGGAGGTGCTCCAGCTCACGCACATGCGCGACGGTCTCACTGAGACGCCTGTTGTCAAAATAGGCCAGCGGGAGCGCCAGCATGTGGCGAAAGAGTTGGGCCCCAAGACTGACGGTCATCCGGTTGGTCGTATGAGACAGAAGATAGGTCCGAAGCCCGCCGAGGACAGCGTCAAAGACAACCAGCGCGATCATGCTCCCGGCCAGCAGAGAGAGTGTGGGGAACTCTTTGTGCACCAGCACCGTATCGATGACCATTTGCATCAAGAGCGGCGTGAGCAGCGCAAGGCATTGCAGAAAGGCCGATGTGATCAGGACCTCTCCGAACAACATGCGATACTTGACGATCCCCGGGATCACCCACGTCATATCAAACCTGAGATCCTGAAGACGGATCTTAGGCCGCTTCATCATGATCACGAGCTCTCCGGTCCAGATCAGTTCGAACCGGTCACGCGGGAGGACGAGGGAATAGCCTTCGGCGGGGTTCTGAACCAGCACGTTCTCGTCTTCGACTTTTACCACTACCAGATAGCCCCCATCCAAAAGCTTAGCCATGGCGGGAAAGGTCGTTTCGTACAGCTTGCTCCACTCACGCGTGACGAAACCGGCCTTGAGGCCAAGATCCTTGGCGGCACGGAGCAGCTCCGCATCGGACAGCTTGTGCCCGGATTGGGCAAACTGGTGCCGAAGCTGCCAGCCATCGGCAGGAAGATCATAGTACTGCGCGATGATCAGCAGACTCAGCAATCCTGTATCGGACTCATCCGACGCAGACGATGCGGGGATCGGATCAGATTGATCGAGAGGCGTCGTCTCGGTAGCAGCTGCCATGCAGCCATCTTAGGGGACAGGTGGACGATGGCCAAATATTTTCGAGGAATGGTACAGGGCTCTGCGTTCGCATTACTCTTGCGACTTCTGTTGACGTGGCGTACGCAACCCCATCAACACCTGTTGAATCTGTTGATGCAACTGGGCCAGATTGTCCAAAGGCAGTGCCACGCGTGTGACCAGGTGGCCGTCTAATCCTTTCGATGCCGCTTGACCATCCTTCGCAGTCTGGGCAACCGCGGCAAGGAGCGCGGGCTCGATGAAGCCGAAGTCAAGGTACGCGATACTCTGCGCAACACCGACGTTGGTATGGTTCACCAGGCACGGATGGGCAGAAGAATCAGAGGGTTTCAATCGGACATTCAAGGGAATCGTGGTGGGTTTTGGTTCACTCATGGGTTCGGACTCCTTTGTTGGAGAGTGATAAAACGTGCTCAATCATCTGCATGAGTATTGTCTATTGATCCGGTTTTACCGATCAATTCTTGTAGCATCCGTACGGACGTGACAAGGGTAGAACGATCTACGATGACAGGCTTGATACCAGCTGGACGATCTCGATAGGGATCTGAGTGTTCCTATGCTACACTCTCGCCATGTCTGACCCTTTTCCACAGCGTCCTGAACCGTCGTTCGTCCTGTTGCCGGCCTACCTTGGCACAACCTCCGTCGAAGAAGCGGTAGAAACCGCAAGGGGGCGGAGAGTGCTCTGGCTTGAAATTCTACTGAACGATCGATTGGATCTCACACCCTGGCAGACCGATCCTGCCGTCCAGGAGGCTTATCACACCGCTTGCCGATGGTACACACACTACCGACGCTTACTGACGTATCTGTTCAACCGTGCCCCACTGCCGATTGATTTCGGCCCAATCGACTTCCGTGAGTATCGAACCTTCGCCGAGGCGGTCTACTTTGCCTACGCTCACCGCTGAACAGATCATCACGCTTCTCGCGCAGTACGTCACTGATACCGGTGAATCGATCGACGTGCTGATTGTCGGCGCGCTGGCTCTCCAGGCATACGGTGTGTCTCACCGGACCACCCGCGACCTCGATGCCGAGCTTCAAGGCCCGCTGATCCCGCTCATGGACTATCTGGCGGCCCACGATATCCCGGCTGATTTGACTCAAAATTTTTCCGGGTGGTCTGTCGTCGCGATGCCTCCGGGATACAGAGATCGTGCCATCGATCTCATCAACCGCCCTCGTCTTCGTGTCCGTGTCCTGTCACCCATCGATTTTGTCATTGCCAAGCTTCGTCGCGGAACTGAACTGGACCTAGATGATGCCTTAGTAGTGACCGAGCGTCATCAGCTTACCACGGAGACCATCCGGGCTAGCGCGCGAGCCGCTCTCACGGCTTCGCCACAGGACACCGCGCTCTTCTTGTTTCAAAAAACGGTGGACCTTTTTTGTAAGAGCCTCACCTCTCCAACCGGGTAAGGAATCATTCACAACACAACGGGGACTCTTGCCTACAGCAGGAGTCCCCCAGATAAAAAAGCCTCGCCAGGGAGGGAACATTTTACAGCAGGATATCCGTCCCAGCCCCGCCGACAACGAGTGCCGGAGCGCCGACCAGCTGAATTTCAAATTCCGCCGCCGTATCAGCATCGGTATTGCCCTGCAGAATCCCTCCGGCATAGCGGAGGTGTCCTGCCGTAAAGGAACCACCAAAGATAAAGGCCTGGTTGCCGGCCAACAAACTATTGGCATCGATCGTGGTGAGATCAATCTGGTCACCGATAGCCGCACCCGAACCGGCAAAACCGGTGATGACATCCCTACCTGTCCCAACCGGACTTTCACTGACAGCATTGTAATCGAAGGTATCATTACCCGCCCCGCCGTACAGGCTGTCGGCTCCAAGCCCTCCCAGCAGCGTGTCATTGCCCGCTAAGCCGTCGAGCGTATCATTCCCATTGCCCCCATCGATCAGATCGGCCAGCGCTCCTCCGGCCAAGTAGTCATTGCCGTCGAAGCCATACATCTGATTCGTCCCATCGTTGTAGCCGGTAATACTGTCGCCACTCGTCGTCCCTACCGTCATCACTCGCGCCTTGATTGCCGCTTCGTCCCACGTCACCCCATTGCTGAACTTGAACTGCTCCACCTTGTAGCCGGGATAGCTCGAGTGGAAATAATAGTCCACGATCACTTGATCGCTCGTCCCGTACTTCAGCACCAACCCATTGCCCTGCCGCTCCACGGCCGTCACCCCGGTGGACGCGACTCCTGCGAACGTCACCACATCGGTATTCCCCACCGTGGTATCGTAATCGTTGATATGATCCACTCCGGCCCCAACCGCAAACTTATAGGTATCGTTCCCCGCCCCACTACTGCTACCGGTCCCGCCATACAGATAGTCGTCCCCGGTCCCCCCTTCCAACACATCGTTACCTAGCCCCCCATACACTGCGTCGTTCCCTACGCCCCCTAGCAGCGTATCATTGCCCGCTAAGCCGTCGAGCGTGTCGTTCCCGACTAACCCACTGATACTGTCATTATTAGGGGTTCCATTTAAGAAGTCGTTATAGCTTTATATACTAACAATTAATATACTTATTATTGACTTATAACTACGCAAGAGATTAGTGGCAGCATCAACTGATGTGGTTGAGCAGACTTATTCTGAAAGCAGAGGAAGAGATGGGAGCCTGAAAATGACAGAATTGTAGGATGATACGTTCCGACAGTCTGCCGATTTTTGAGCTATTGCTAAGCCTGGGTCGTAGCAGGCGGTCGGATGTGGCTTCGCCCCATCCAAGCCGGCCCTATTCGTTACCCAAGGTACCGCCCATACAAAAATGCCACAAACTGCTTGGCACCACGGAGCCGGCTCTTGATATTGTCATCACTCACCCCGGACTGTCGTAATTGCTGTTCGAACCTGACCAATGCGTCCCTCAATTCTTTTCGCAACTCTCTCTCAATCACCTTGTCCAGCACGCTCGGCATAATCGTCCTCCTCCATCAATTGTCCAGGCGCTCATCTCAGCCCCGCCTTGCACGAACGAGTGCGGGACAGACCGTCTGAATTCTACAAGACTCGTCCCGGACAAGCCAGCGCTTCCCGCGAAGCGGTCAGCCGATCCAGTCACTCCGACAACGTTGCTCAGAAGAATTTACAACCGTCTGAGATGGAACAACGTGAGCCCTGCTTTGACCCTGGCCTTGGGCAAGATCGTTTTGTGCATGGCAAACGGGGGCAGCGCTGCCACGGATTCGCTCCAACAGACCTGCCATGGTTCCGATGCCAACGCCGCCGGTATGTCGAGGGGGCCGACCACAAACGCATCGCCTCCCCGCTTCAGCGCTTGGCCTGCCTTTGCGAGGATTGTGCTCATCGTCGTCAGCGAACCAAATGTGTCATAGGGAAGCCAGAGATACAGGAGGTCAACCGGAGCGTGCCGAGTAATCGATTCATCCAACACCACAGCGTCGGCGCCCATGCGAATGCGTCGGAGCCAGTCCCATCGATTGATTTCCGCACACTGAGTCCAAAGCTGTTGCGCCTGACGCTGTGCATAGGCCATGTGGCGGACGCCCACCACATAGTCCCGTGGTCGGTCAAAGAGCACGCAGGTGGAGATGACGGCATCTCCGTTCACAATGAGCACGCGTTCCGCCGACGATCGTACCCGCCCAATCTCGCGGTCCTTCTCTGCAAGATCATCCAGATAATCGGCGACAAAGGGTTGTGCCGCGAGCTCGCTGATCTCCTCATGGCCTTCCGGGTACAAGAGCACCGCACCGAACGCTTCAGAAGGGTGGACGCTCGGAGGCTCCGGCACAAACACCGTACGCCAGTCGACAGGACTTAGCGGTCTTTCCGGCGATGATGATGTTCGAACGTGAAGACCGACCGGCAAAGGGATGATCGTTTCCTGCTCACGATCCTTAAGGACCAGCTGCCGGCCGTCGATGCGCAGGCTGCGATCCAGGGGAAGCACGCGACGACCGAGGGGATTGACATATGCCAGGCCCACCGTATCAGCGGCAAGAATCGCCTTCTGCACAACTCCATCTTTCACCGTGACACACACCCCCTGGCGCTCATCAAAATAGCGGACCGGCGGATGATCGGCAGGCAACCAGGTCACGGTATGCGATTTCGAGGGATTCATGAAATCGACAAACGGGTCCCTGGTCCCTATTGATTGAGGCCTGAAAAAAGCGCTGAACAGCCAAAAGGCCGCTTCAGATGGATAGGGCGGGATCCCACGATAGCGTAACGGTCTGGGAGCCGAACACCCTCGTTGCCGATCATCATACAGGCCACGTATGAGTTCCAATACTGCGGAGCCTGTCCCTGGTAGCAGCGACTTGAACAGCTCCACGACCGGAAGGAAATCAATGTCATCCCAGTGCATCGCGCCCATGCAGGACATAAAGCGCGCGGTTTCAAACCCGCCGTCGTCCAACACAGACAAGGCATCTTTTCGCTGGCGGATCGTCGCGATCCCGGTGGAATCAATGGAGAAGTCCTCATCTCGATAAAACCACCGGACCTCTTCGATCGATACGCGCAACGCCCTCGCGGCCATACCACGAAGATCTTCGGGAGTGGTTCGTTGCCAATTGGGCTTGGTAGCAAGATTCACTCGAGTTTCATTCACCAATCCGGCAGGCGTCACTCCGATCCAGCATCCCCAATCGAGCTGCACGCGTGCACGAGTCAGCGAGACGATTCCGTTCGCCGTCGATTCCCATTCACACTCGTGGAGGGGGTGGCCCATCGGATCGGTAGCGAGGAAGCGTCGGCCATCAGGTCGATAAAAGACCAGATGTCCGGTCGGCAACGTTTCAACTGATCCGCCGCCCTTGTGGAAGGATTCAGCGAGCGTACGGGAGGAGTGAAAGCGAAGATGACCAGGGGTGAACAGGGCACATGCAATGGGATCCGAGGACATTCACTCGCGGAGTTGGCCGCTCCCCAGCACCATGAACTTTGAGCAGGTCAGCTCTTCTAGCCCCATCGGGCCCCGTGCGTGAATCCGCGACGTGCTGATTCCGATCTCGGCTCCGAGACCGAATTGATATCCGTCATTGAGGCGCGTGGAGGCATTCACCAGCACCGCGCTGGCATCCACCTCTTTGAGGAAGCGCATGGAACGCCCATAATCCGACGTCACGATGGCTTCGGTATGTCGCGAGCCGTACTGCGCGATGTGCTCCATCGCTTCATCCATGTTCTTGACAACCTTCACGGCTAAGACAAGATCCAGAAATTCTTTCCCGTAATCCTTCTCGCCGGCCGGTTTGGCCTCCGGGATCAATTGACAGGTCTTGGGGCAACCTCGAATTTCCACATGGGCTGCCCGGAGGCCGGCCGCCAGTGTCGGCAAGAATGTCCGTGCAATCGACTGGTGAACCAACAGTGTTTCCATGGCATTACAGGTTGACGGCCGCTGCACTTTCGCATTGAGGCAAATGGCTTCCGCCATGGCGAGATCGGCTGCCGCATCGACATAGATATGGCACACACCCGCATCATGCTTGACTACGGGGATGGTCGAGTGTTCCGCAATGAGTTTCATCAACGATTCACCGCCACGGGGAATGATCAAGTCGATGCACTGATCCTGCTTGAGCAAAACCGGCACCACCTCACGGTCGGCACGGTCGACAAACGTGATCGCACCCGAAGGGACACCGGCTTTTTGCGCCGCGTCGGACAAAATGGTTGCGATGGCCGTATTGGAATGAATCGCTTCGCTGCCGCCTCTCAACACACAGACATTACCCGATTTGAGACAGAGTGCGGCCGAATCAGCGGTCACATTCGGACGCGACTCATAAATGATCCCGATCACCCCGATCGGCACACGGACCCGACCCACCTGCATTCCGTTGGGTCTTGTCCACATAGCAGACATTATCCCCACAGGGTCGGGCAACTGCGCCACCTCCCGAATCCCCGTCGCCATTTCCTTGATCCGCTTGTCGGTCAGCCGCAGGCGATCCGCCACGGCCTTCTTGTCATTGGCCGTCCCAAAGGCCTCGAGATCTCGTTCATTCGCCCTCATCACGTCGTCTGATTTCGCTTCCAACGCATCGGCCATGGCCAGGAGCGCTTGATTCTTCGTCGACGTCGGTAGCGATGCCAATCGTCTGGCTGCCTGCTTCGCCTTGGACACCAGGTCAACGACATAGTCCACCGTAGGCAACGGTTTCGATTCTTCACTATCTGGTTCCGAAACGGATTGACTCAGCGCTTCCATAGTTCTCACCGGTGACTGACACTTGAGGATGGAGACAATACCGCGTGGAGAAGAAACAGGTCAAGGGTTCGACAACAGTGCGATGCCTGAGAAGGCCTTCAGCCCATTAGATATCTGCTAACTTAACAGAATGTTGAAATAGTCCGCTCGACCGAATCTCTACCTGAGGCAGGCAGATGCACTTGGTGCAGTCTTGCTTGACGCCTTGACCATCCTACGGGCTCTTCTGTTCAAGTCGTTCTCTATCAAGTTATCAAGGCATCGGGGGCCTCGATAGAGCTTGTTATCAACCGGCCAAGGCCTTTTGAAAGTATCGGATGGTTTTCATTAACGCATCCTCAAGCTCGACCTGAGGTTCCCACTTCAGAAACATCTTCGCCCGAGCAATATCCGGTCGTCTCACCTTCGGATCGTCGGCCGGCAATGGATGGTGGGTAATGTGGCTGGACGAGCGCGTTAACTTCAGAATATCTTTGGCGATCTCCAGCACTGTCAATTCCCTCGGATTCCCGATATTGACCGGATCGTGAACACTGCTGACTTGTGAGGACTCTTGCTTCGTGAAAAACGAGTTCCGATCGGTTCTCTGCTCAACCGTTTTGTCGGACTCCACAAGGAGCAGGGCAATGATGCCGCGTACTAAATCATCGACATAGCAAAAACTTCTGGTCTGCAGGCCGTCGCCGTACACAGTGAGCGGCTTCCCCTGAAGAGCTTGCACGATGAAATTCGAGACGACGCGGCCATCATTCGGTCTCATCCTTGGACCGAATGTATTAAAAATCCTGACGATTCTGGTGTCGAGGCCATGGTAGCGATGATAGGCCATGGTCATCGCCTCGGCAAAACGCTTGGCTTCATCATAGACGCCCCGTGGGCTAATGGGATTGACGTTCCCCCAATAGGACTCAGGTTGCGGGTTAACCAGAGGATCCCCGTAGACTTCTGAGGTACTGGCCAAGAGAAATCTGGCCCCTTTTTCTTTCGCCAACCCCAAGGCTTTATGCGTTCCCAATCCGCCGACCTTCATGGTCGCAATCGGCATGTCGAGATAATCTTGAGGACTCGCAGGAGAGGCAAAATGCATCACCGCATCCAACTGTCCTTCGACGTGCACATAGTCACAGACATTGTACTTCACGAACGAAAACAGCTCATTCCCCATCAAATGCGCGATGTTCTCCACTTTGCCGGTACTGAGATTGTCCATACTGATGACATGATGCCCTTGGGCCACGAGAGATTCGGCCAAATGACTCCCTAAGAATCCCGCCCCACCTGTAATCAATATCCGCATGCCTTCCATTCCTCCTACGCTGCGACCCATTCCCCACAGGCACAAGAGACGATCCACACGTTCAGACTCAGTAACCTATGGTTATACCTATGCGAGTGCCGCCGTAGCAAATACTAAGTCTGCCTCACAGAATGGCATCTCGCCGTCTTCAATGCAACCGAAATACCGTCTTAGTTCATCTGATGCTGCTGAGTCTCTCCAGATCATGATTGCCCTGATTGTCTTGAACCGATACGCCGGCAGACGGTTCACGACCTCATCCTGCGCGTGTGGCACGTGGGGGAAGCAAGATGTCCCATAGAAAGGAACGACAACACGATGAACCCCACCGAGTCCATGCCGACGCTGTTCGCTCATCGGAATCTGATGCGGCTGGTGCAGGTTTTCTTCGCTCCTATGTCGTGGACAAGGGCTGCGAGGCCAGTCGAAGACCGGAGCAATCAGAAACCAGAGCCTCATTGATGGGCCTTCAAGATTGAAACTGATGGATCGTCAGGAGGAGAGTTGAAGTCGAAAGATTCGTTCCGACACTGCAATGGTCAATAACTGGCTATTTCGCTGAGAGTTCGCGCCCCGGTCCCGCACCAGGAGGGATGACTGTTCCCAAAGCTCCCGGCTGAGAGGGATTGGGATGTTGAAAGACCCAATCATAGTGCGTCGGTTTGTCCTGAAAATGCCGAACCGCCGATGGAAAGTTGTTCTGTTTGATGGGTCTGAGCTTGCTCTTGCTCCTGACCCCCATGATCCCGCCCGTCGGGGCCCGTACGAGTTCCCATTCGCTGTGGCCCAGCGGATCGAGATACACTTTTCTGAGAAACGGTTTGGGAGCCCGTATCAGCTCAGCCAACGTTTGAGGATAGACCTCGCCCTGTGTAACCCTTCCTGCCTTTGCCGCCGCTGAGTACAAGGCCAGTGCGGATTGAATCTCTATCCCCTTACCCAGCAAGTCCAGCTCAAGCTCCCGTTGTACCATCGTCTGCCATTGCTTCGCTGCGACAGTCGTCAGAAGCCCCATAAGGGTCACAGCCATCATGACCATCAGGTACGAAAACCCAGCCTCAGTCTTTCGTAACCATGCTGCAGGACGCCGCATCCTTGGGTCACTCCTGAACCTCTGCCTCTTCCGATAGCACAACCGTGTGCTCTACCTGTGCGCCAGAATCTCGTAACGTCACGCTATCGGGGGTGATTTTTTTCAGCATGAAACGGCCGTCTATGTGATCACCAGCCTTGAGTACTAAGAGATCGTCATCCTTGCGGATGACCGCCATAGGCTTATGACGCTGTGGCCCTTCCCCCATGCGCAGGAACCCCAGATACCTGAGCTGACCCGACTCCACAACGCCCCCCTGTTCCGCAGGAGGCTCCGTGAAAGGAACCTCTTCCACCTGAACAACACCTCGATCAGAATTCGGAGGCGATCCCCCGTCAACAGAGGTCATTGTGAAAATGTTACGAGGCATTGTGTACGGAGCATCACGTTGCGCTACCGTAGCCGCGAGCAACCTCAGATTGACCTGCAAGCCCCCCCCTCTTCCTTCCGACTGACGACCTCCTATTGCAGGACCTGTGATATTCGTCAGCGGAACACGCACCGGCTCTTCGAGCAGGTTCCACTGCGACACCGCCAACCCTGCCCATACCAGAACCAGCGAACCAGCGACCAGCGCTTTCTGCTTCGCATCCATGGCTAGTGGCTCGCCTCCTGTGGACCTGGTTTTTCATGATCTGCTCTCAGGTAGGTGGCTATTTTGATGGTAGAGGTGAGCGCATCGCCCTGTGGGCTTCCACTTCTATTTAACACCATATCTTCAATGAACAACAGCTCATCCGCAGTCTCCAGGTCATGAATGAATCGTCGGAGATCCTCGTACCGCCCACTCATCGCCCCCTGTAGCAATCCTTTGGTCGTATGGGCGACGGTGGTAGGCTCGGTCTTGTAGGACAGCGCCGGAAGTAGCACCCCTTCACGCTTTGCCTCATCCGAGATCCCCAACGCCAACGAACCAAAGTCTCGCTCACCAGGAAGCAATGTCCATACTCGAGTCAGATCTTTCATGGCATTCCTTGCTTCTCGGTGATGCATCAATGCCTGCCGTACAGTGACCCATTCTGCCTCGAGGTCTTGTCGTTTGGTTTGGAGATCCGCCAGCCACAGATGCTGCACGACGATCAACACCACGAAAAGGCCCAGCACGATGCCGCCCCATGGAAACAACAAAGCAACGGGGTGTTGCAACACGGCAATCAGACGCGTTCTCATTCTTCACACTCCGGTTTGCCGGTATCGTACCGACACATCGAACTCTACCAGCCCGTTCGATCCGACGCGATGTTGAGCCAAGACTGGATCCTTGAACGTGGCATGATTGTGGAGTCCGACCGTAAAGGCCGTGATGTCCTCCAAGCTCACCGCAGTCCCGGTGAGTTGAACCGTCTTACTAGACTGATCAAGGCGAACGCTCGTAAGCACGAGGCGAGGCGGAATCGTCCGTTCCAATTCCGTCAAAAACGTGGTCCAAGAAAATGTTCGTTTCTCAAGCAGCTGATTCGCCAGGTCAACCTCGGACGACAATCGCTTCAACGCGCCTGCAGACAGATCAATCCCCTCTTTTCTGGATTCCGCTATCACCGCCTGATCCATTTGACGAACTCGTTCTAGTTCAGCTGCAATGACCTGACTCTCCTCATAGATCAAGACTCCTTGCCAGATGTTCCAAGCAACGCTCACAAGCAGTCCAAGACACCCGCTGATCAACCATATCCGACAGGATGCCACCCCTACCCGATACCGGCTAGATACGTTGATCTCAAACTGCAGATCGGAACGGCTCAGTGATCGAATCTGCACAAGCCATTGACTGAACCGGCTGGTCCACACCCTCTTTACCGCCATGCTATACGACCCCTGCTAGTGCGGCCAATGAGGCCATACCCTGCTGACTCCCTCTCGCCCCCCATCCAAACTGCTCAATCGATTTCCAACCGAACTGGTGTACAACGAGCTGAAGTTGTCCATGAAGCTCGGCTTGTAACGAGGCGATCTCCTCGTCGCCACAGATCACCGCATGATGAATATCAAGAGCAGGATGCTGTTGTTGACAGACCTCGAGAGAGGCACGGCATTCGTCAAGAACCCTGTTCAGCAAATCGTCTGTGGCCAGGACCTCTGAGGCATCCACCCCCAGCAGCTTACAGCGGTAAAACACGATCTGCCCGCATTGAAAGACCATCATCGTCAGCGAGCGATCGACGAGCGTCATCCATAGCACGTCGTGATGGAGCCAACCCCCTCCCCGTGAAACCCTCTTCCAGAGATTCACCAGCTGCAAGCTGGTGATCCCCACCTCGAAGGGAATCAAGCCGACAGATTCACAGAGTGATTCGTATTGTCTGAGGATAGACTCTTGAACGGCCACCGCGAGGACCGTGTACCTACGCTCCGAACCTTCCGCCTGATTGCCGAACACCTGCGACATGACCTTCGCGTTATTCAGTGGGAAAATCTGTTCTTGCCCCAACCTCCACCGAATCAACGCCTCGCGCTCCTCATGTCGAGTTGGAACCTGGTCGAGGTGGAGGACCACCGTTCGCACTGCTGTGTCAGGAAGCAAGACCCCAATGCGCCGAGGAAGCTCGGACAAGAGAGCCCCTTTCCCAATGCGGTGCTTCTCTTCTAGTCCGGCTAAGGCACAAATCTGCGGAGCCAATGTCGACGGGTGTGTCAGATTGTCCGTTGTCGGCGAAGGCTTCACCGCTCCTACTGGAAGAGTGGATATGAAACATTTCTGATGAAGACGCCCACACCAATTTCTCTCACGCACTGCCCATCCGAGCGAGTCAGTACCAAATTTCAAGCAGCATGATGGCCGGCTCTTGACCCAGTTCCACATCTCACTAGCCTTCCTCACTGAACGTAACACGGTTGATCTCGCGGAGTGATGTCTCGCCATCCAAGACCTTCTTGAGAGCCGACTGCCGAAGGGTGATCATTCCATCGGTAACCGCTCGATATCTGATTTCCGAGAGCGGTCGTTCTGCATGAATCATTTCCTTGATCTCATCCGTCAAATCCAGAAATTCGGTGATGCATTTTCGCCCTCGGTATCCGGTCCCATGACATTGCGGACAACCTGTTCCTTCGTAAAACAACGTGTCCTTGTACTGGACATAGTCCAACCCTGACTCCTCAATCAGCGCTTGCTGCGCTTTCACCGGAGTCCGGCATGACGGGCACAGGATTCGAACCAGTCGTTGAGCCAGCACACAGTTGAGCGCGGCCAGAAAATTGTAGGCGTCGATTCCCATTGATGCGAACCGTCCGATCACATCGAAGACGTTGTTGGCGTGAACCGTCGTCAGGACCAGATGCCCTGTCAAGGCAGACTGGATCGCGATTTGCGCAGTCTCGGCATCTCGAATCTCGCCGACCATGATCTTATCCGGATCATGACGGAGAACGGATCGAAGACCTCGGGCAAACGTCAGCCCCTTCTTTTCATTGACCGGAATTTGCACCACACCCGACAGCTGGTATTCGACCGGATCTTCGATCGTGATCAGCTTGTCTTCCAGGGTATTCATTTCCGAGATCGCGGCATACAGAGTCGTCGTCTTCCCACTTCCAGTCGGTCCGGTCACCAACACCATGCCGTGCGGACGTGTGATCGATTTTCGAAATCGCTTCAGATCTTCCGGATTGAACCCAAGGCGCTCAAGCTTCAAGTCTGAGACGCCGGTCGCAATGGAATCTCGATCCAGTATTCTGATCACCACGGATTCCCCGAACACACTGGGCAAGATGGACACACGAAAATCGACTGTTTTGCGATCCAGTCTCATCCGAAAACTTCCATCCTGAGGAACACGGCGCTCCGCAATGTCGAGCTCTGACATGACCTTCAGACGAGACACGAGGGGAGCATGCAACCGAATATCCAACGGCTCCATCGCCGGAACCAGAATCCCGTCGACACGCAATTTGACGTTGGTCGTACGGTCGGCCGCCTCGATATGGATGTCGCTCGCTCGACGTTGCATGGCGTTCAGGAGGATTGAGTCGAGCAGCTTGACCGTCGGGCTCTGATCTTCTCCAACATGATCCGGAGCAAAGATCTCTTCCCCTCGCTCATCTTCCTTGACCAAGACCGATCGATATTCCGCTTCGAACTCGCGGAGTATTTGGCTTGACCCCTCACTGCGCTCCAGGGCAGCCATGATGGCGCTTCGAGAGCTGACAACGAGCTCCAACGGTTTTCCAATCAGCAATTCCAGCTCGTCCAATCCAAGCAGGTTTTGGGGTTCTGCCACGGCAATCGTCAACACTCCGGCCTGCTCGCGCAGAGGCACAAAAGGAACACGCTGCATCCATTTGATCGAGATGGACTCATAGTATTGAGGATCGACGCGAACGTTCGTCAATGGATCGTACCGAAGCCCATATTGATCGGCCAACGCCTGGGCGAGCTGGTCTTCCGTCAGAAGTCCATCCTCAACCAATGCCTTCCCTAAGGCGGCCGGTACTCCCTTCACACGGCAAAGCGTATCCTCCACCTTGTGCCTGGAAAGCACACCCTGACTCACTAAAACCTCAGTCAGCGCGGGTCGGGCAAAACTACGTGACATGCGGTAGCCTCCGAAACATCATACCTTCCCTCTCTGCCCCCCTCTTACGCTACCCGCCCACTGCTCCCGCCATTTGAAAAACCGGCAAGTACATCACAATCACAATCCCCCCCACCAAGACACCCATCACCAGCAACAAGGCTGGTTCCATCCAGGTAGTCAGCTGGCCAAGTCTGGTGTCCAAATCAGCTTCGTAAAACTCCGACACATCCTTGAGCATGGCTTCCAATGATCCCGTCTCCTCACCGACCGACAACATTTCAATCACAAGCTTGGGAAGCACCTGACAACGCTCCAAGGCACCTGCTAATGTCGCCCCCTGTCGAATCTCCTCAACGGCTCCGGTCAACCTAGAGGAGATAAAACGATTTGAGACAGCCGCACGAGCACCCTGCAAGGCATCTACCAGAGGGATTCCTCCGGCAAGAATGGTTCCCAGGGTTCTCGTGAACTGCACGGTGTTATGTATGACCGCTACGGATCCCACCAATGGAAGACTCAGTAACAGGCGGTCAATCATGAGCTGCCCTGCAGATGTGGCATAGTACGCACGTATGCCAAGCATCAACCCTGCGAGGGTGATCGTCGCGGCCAATCCCCAGACTTCTGCATGTGCAACCAGCTGCAACAACAGGTGGGTCGCCCATGGCAACGCCTTCCCCGTTTCTCCATAGACGGAGACAAACGTCGGCATGACATAACCCACCAAGAAACCGATCACAGCCACGCCGATTATAATGAGGAAGATCGGGTAAGAAATCGCCTTCATCATTTTTTGGCGAAGCCCGATCATCAGCTTCAGATAGGCGATATACCGCTGCAGCACCTCAGGCAGATTACCCGCCTGCTCACCGGCCTTGATGGTCGAGACGTAGAGGTCCGGGAAATATGAGACATGTTTTGCCAACGCGTCCGAAGGAGAGATCCCACTTCGAATATCTTCCTTCACCTCGCGCAACACTTGCTGAAATCCCGGATGCCCGGCGCGATCGATCAACAAGTCCCAGACTCGTAAGATCGGCAACCCAGATTTGATGAGCGCCAACAGCTCCTGATTGAAAATCAGGAACTGCCCGAAAGGAAGCCCACCGAACGACCACGATCGTCCGGCTCGCGTCGGATGTGCCCCACGGCGGTGGAGGGTAAACACGAGGAGTCCTTGAGACTCCAGCTTCGCACGAACGACGGCTTCTCCTTCTCCCTCAAGATATCCCTGGATCAAGGATCCGTCAGCTCGTGCAACTCGGTATGCAAAAACTGCCATCGCTCTAGCCCTTCACCGTCAATGGGTGAATTCCTCCGACCTGACTACCTTTGCCCGTACTCTGATCCATCCGCGACCGGCTCCGGTAACCAAAGAGGCTGACCCGCTTGAATATAATCGGTGGGGAGTGCATTGACGGCCATGAGCTGGCGCACAGATGTGCGGTGCCGTTGGGCAAGACTCCACAGCGTGTCGCCCGACTTGATCATGACTCGTGCGGGCGTTGCGAGTGTTACCGGTTGAGGCAGAATCGCTCCTTGATGAACCGAGACCGTGCCGGGGATCTCTCCGTCCGACTGTAAAGAAACTCGACGACCTTCTAGCGGATCGTCGGACGAGACGGCCTCTGGTATCCCTATCGGTTCTGATCGTGGGTGTTTCTCTACGGGAAGAACCATGATCGTCGGAGAAACACCTCCACTCGCCAGTTTCTCGATCCTTGATAGTTGCTTCCGCAGCTGTTTGAGCTGACCCTGCAGCACGGCTCCTGTCCGCGCGACTCGTTCCCGATCAACTCGGGACTCGGCGAGCTCTTCTCGTTGCAAAGCAATCACATGGCGGGCCTCACTTAATCGATGCTCAGCTTCTCTCACGCGCCCTTCAAGCTGCGCCCGACTCACCTGCGCCTCAGCCAATTCCTGGTTCCGGACCTCAACCTCTGCACGCAATTCTGCCATCGCGCGCTGTGCATCTTTCAACGAAGCGTTGACCACATCGACCGTGAGCTGAAGATCTGACGCCTTTGAATCGCCAATACGGTCAAGTGCACTACAGGCCACAAAATTGAGGAGAATCAGTCCAACACTCACCCCCCTCCATACGGCGTTCCATCCGAGTGCCCGGCGTAGGCAACACACGGGATACCTCTCGAAGTTCATGTCTGAATTACCACTTGTTATAGGGAATCCCATTAGTCCCAATACGATCCGACCCCGAATACACGTCAAAGATACCACCCTCGGCCGAATCGCTCATTTCCTGCCACGAACTCGACGAATTCGTGAATGGATCTTTGGGAAGGGCTCGAAGATAGCCCGTCGCGACCAACCCTTCCAACGACGGAGGATACTTCCCCTGGTCGGCACGGTGGTGGTCCAATACTTCACGAAGCGTAAACAGATCCTGCCGCAAGACCGTTTCTCTCGCCTTGATCAATGAAGACTGATAGGACGGAGCCGCGATTGTTGCGAGAATGCCGATGATGGACACGACAATCATGAGTTCGACAAGCGTGAACCCTTTCGTCTTTGATCCGGTTGCTCTACCAATCCTGATACTTGGAGCCATCAATCGCGACCGCCTCGCTTTGCGTCATGACATCATAGACATCTTCCCCACACCAACTGATTGGCTTGGGCTGATCCT
>NZ_JBUBKD010000038.1:0-4999 GCF_054902215.1 Nitrospira sp. CMX1
ATTCCATCCTTTCTGTCTGTTTCAACAGAGTTTTGACACAAATTTGTCACACCTAGTCTGTACATCAATCGAATCAGGCAGTCATGTCTCCGATGAAAATACAGTACCTGAGCCATCCTCATCAGAAGACAACGCAGCCCACAAGAAACAAAAGTAGCCCCCTCGACTCGGCATTTGAGAAATGCATCAACATGATCATTCCTCAGATCGCCCAGTGAGTAGCAATTGCCTCCCCCATCCCTCTGGATATCCCACGCCAAGCCTGTTCTGTTTACATGCTATCGGATTTACGGTCAGGCCAGTGCTGCCAAAATCCCTAAATGCCCGCACAGAGGGAACCCCGTGTCCCTGTACCCATGCGGGTTGCCATACCAGTGCTATGAGAACACGGTCGGGGCATGTCGCCTAGCGACGGCACCTCCCGTGCGTCCTTACCGTGAAAAGACTTCGAGGATTTCATCCAGGGAGCGGATCGTCCCCAACAACAACGGATCACCAAACCGCTTATTATGGCGATTCTCCTTCACCTTCAATAAGCCGATCACCAGATTGTTGAAGTCGTCCAGTTTTGCCGTCTCAAAATAGGTGATGAAGTCCAGGTCATCCAGCCCGCTGGAATGATACAGCTTGCGCTTGACGGTTTTGAGATATGCCACTGTCGCATCCGTATGCTCCTTCATCAAAGCGGCACGCGGATCGTGCGGCATCATCCACCATTCAGCATCTTTGCGGATAGGAACCACCAGGACATACGGACTGCTCGGAGGTGGAGGAGTTTTCAGTTCAGTCTTCAACTCTTCAGGAAAACTCGGGACATAATTTAACGCCTTTGTAATTCCGTTGAACGTGTCGGTGTTCTTCAACGCTTTCCCGAACGTCGTGCCCATGAAGTCGATCAGAACATTCTGGTTGTGACTCATTTCCTTGGAGTGAATCCTCAGGAAAAAGTCAGCTTTCTCAGATAATCCTCGCAGCAAGTACGTATCGATGGTCATTTGCTCTGAATACTTCTGGAACACACTTTTTGCCTCCGCCACGGCTTTCGTCCGGGCATCGCGATCCAGTTTCCACCACTCGTCCCCAACCTTGAAGACGGCGAAGGTGGCATAGATCCCGGGTTCCTTCAATAACTTCTCCCGATCCGCTTCAGCACCAGCTATTTGCGCACAAAGCATGAAAGTCAAAACCATCACGGCGAGGATAGATCGCTGTCGCATCACTTCTCCTTAGGCATAAGGCTGTCCCATTGTCGGAACCGGTCCCGCTTAGTGTGAAATTTTCGCGGCGAGCACATCGACTTGTTCGATTTGTGGGGGTTTAGCCAACAGATCAGGAGCTTTCGCCATCAGGGCGGCCGCAATCTGCCCAGCCAGGTGCGCTTTACGCCCCGCCTCGTCAGCAAAGGCATCGAAGATGCCAAATGTGGTTGGCCCTAACTTTAGGGCAAACCAAATCGGTGTGGCGGCTTCCTGATTTGCCAAGGCAAGGCCACCTTCGAGAAAGCGAGCCACCTCCGCTTCCTTGCCTGGCTTGGCCTCCAACCGCACTAGCAATGCCACTCGTACCATGTTTTCCATCCTTTCAGAAATTAACTAATTGCTATGCGCATCCTAGCGTGTGAGTTAAGGATTGGTCTATTGGCAATAATGCCAATTATGCTACAGTTCTCGCCATGCGAATTTACATCGTGGCACTACAGAACACCTTCGATACTGGCTTATCGACTCTTCTTGATACCTTCAGCGTGGCAAATGAACTCGCAGCATCTTCGAAAGCATTGACGACGCGCTTCGATGTCACCATCGTGGGTGTCCGATCCCGAGTGACCACGAGTCACGGCCTGTCGATCCCGGCAAGACGAGCAACGGGACTGGCTCATCCCGATATCGCCCTGGTGCCGGCCGTGGGGGCGAAGATGCCCGATACGTTGTCCCGCCTTCTTGACCAACGAGAGATCGTGGACGCACAAAGCCTCCTGCGGCACTGGTTCCAGCGGGGCACCATACTTGGGGCTGCCTGCACGGGCACGTTTATCCTTGCAGAGGCCTCCCTACTCAACGGCCATCATGCGACGACTTCCTGGTGGCTGGCTCCTTTCTTTCGTGAACGGTATCCCCAGGTAGTACTGGACGAGTCGCGTATGATTGTCCACTCGTCACCCTTCATCACTGCCGGAGCCGCGCTGGCGCATCTCGATCTAGCATTGTGGCTCGTGCGCCACCGTAGTCCCGCATTGGCGGCCCTGACTGCCCGTTACCTTGTAATTGACCCGAGACCAATGCAGGCGACCTTCGCCATTCCTGACCACCTGGCTCACGCAGATCCATTTGTGGAGCGGTTCGAACGATGGGCCCGCCGTCGTTTGGGTGACGGCTTCTCGCTCCATGATGCCGCCCGTGCCGTGAGGACAAGTCCACGAACATTGACGCGTCGGCTGCACGCCGTGATCGGGAAATCTCCGCTTGCCTACTTCCAGGATCTTCGTGTCGAGCGCGCCGTCCATCTGCTACAGACCAGCAACCATAGTGTGGACCAGATTGCCGACCGGGTAGGCTATGCAAGCGGGGCCACGTTGCGAACCCTCATCCAACGGAAAATTGGACGCGGCGTACGTGAGCTGAGAGCACGGGTCTAGTAGTTGTGCAAGATTGGAGGTTGTTTCATAACTTACCACTTATGAAACAAGGTACTTGCAGAGAATAATGGAGAGACAATCCACTTTTCCGAGGCAGCGACTCATCTGCATTGCCACTCACGGATAGGGTTGCTCGGCGAGCTGGTTGATCTTCGGCTTGCGCGAAAACCAGAACTCGGCACGAGTACTAGAATACATCCAACGACAATTCCCAAAAATACTTTGAGTCGGCCCATTGGTCCTCAGATTAACTGAATATCCAACCGTCTTTATACATCAGCAGTAGAAGAGAGGAGCAGAATAGTTTATACGAGCTTGGAGGTTGTTACAGAGGTTACCACTTACATAGAAAACGACCTTATCGGTCACGATCGTTTCCTCGGTTCCGCTCCATGTCCGGAGTACGGCCTCGTCCCCCGAGATAGCGCACCAGATCCACAGCGAGCTGCCGGTCTGCTCCTTGATCAGATCGTGCGAGCGTCTTCAGAACCTGCTCGTAGTGGTGCATGACCTCCCGCTGCTTCCTTGGCATGTGGGTGACTCGTCGCTGACGATCGAGCACCTTCGCCTCGGTCGTGCGATCACGTAGATGCTGAACCTTCCACCGTTCCTGTGTCGTACGGTGAATTCGGCTCGTGGTCGTGGCCTCAATGCCATGTTCGCGTAACGCCTCCGCAAACCCCTCCCGCCACCGTTGCAGATCAGCCTTTCTTGGATTGAGCCGAATCCCATCGAGACCTGCCGCTTTCACCGTCAGGTGGACATGCGGATGCGGAGAGGGATTCGGATCCGGATCAGTCTCGAACGTGTGGAGCACCATCGCATACTGAAATCCGGAGAACTCCCGGTTGGCAAAGTCACGCGCCGCCCGTTGGACGGATAGCGGATCGGTCTGTGTCGGCATGGAGAGGACGAGATGAAAGGCGTCGCGCATCGTCGAGTCGGCGGCGATCGGCATGCCGCCGTCGCGCCATTCGGCTTTCAGATCGGCCACGGCCTCCTTCCCAAGAACGACCTGACCATCCTGGTCTTCAATCTCGAGTTGGCCATCCCGCGAAATGTAGGTGAGATTGTTTGAGATGCCCTTCATCCCCTTCGGCGCCCTGACGAGTTTCACCACGACTTGTGGCGAGCGCCGAACCATAGCTTGTAACTTCTGCCGCACATAGGTCGCCCGAGCCTGTGACGTGCTGAGCCGTCCGCCAGTACTCGTGAACTTGGCGGAACTCAGACGAACAGTCCTCCTGGACCTCGGTCGTGGGAGGGTCTCGGTTGAGACATTGAAAAGCCGACTCCCCCACTCATCCAACTTCTGGTCAATCTGGCTGCTTGTCGAACTCATTGGAGGTGCCAGCGCTCCACGGTCCCGCGTAAGAGATCCGCCACCTTCTTCGTATGGGCTTGGATCACGCGGGAGAGTTCGGTGATGACCTCGACCCGAAAGGCTGTCTGGTTCTGGGGAGCGGTATTCAAGACCTTGGCAATCTGATTCAAGTTCCTGCCCAGGGCAAGCAGTTGCTGATTGGACCGGGCCAAAGTCTCCAATTCCGGCTGTCCGACCTGCGGCTGCCCGCTCAACTTGGTCCGCACCATCGCCACCAGCCATTTCGTCGGCACATAGCCTTCGTAACCCGCCATTTTCTTCAGGGCGGCGAGCTCTGATACTGTCAGGTTCAGTTCGATGCGAGCGGTCGCTCGTTCTCGCTTCGGGCTGATGCGACTCCGAGGCGTAGGGGCCGGGGTGGCTCTCCGATCCATGGTCTGCCGAATGGCGTTCCGCAACGCATGGCTCGGTGTGAGTCCGTGGGCCTGACACCAGGCCTGCCAGGGCACCTTCAGTTCCCCCAAATCCACAGTCACCGTGGTCGTCCGTTTCGCCCGCTCCCCCATCAACTCACCCCTACCAGCCTAAATTTGGCCACCCCGCGCCCCTCCCCAAACCGGTGTCGAAGTCTGGCTATCGGAGGGTCACAGAACAGTCGCACAAGGATACGATAAACCCATAATGTAAGACAACTACGGGCAACAGCCATATCCTGCAAACTCTACAAACTCTAAAGAAAGGGATAAGAAGAAAGAAAAGAAGAAAGAGATCTAGGCCCCCCAACCTCTTGAAATAGGGATACAAGGTTCAAACAAAGGAGGGTTGAGAAGTCCATGCTATTGCTAGGGGTTTCCCTGCTATTTGCTGCAATATTGGCCGGTTGCTACTCATAAGCGCTGAGGAATCGCTGGCTGCTTGTATGTCCCCTTGCGAGCCTGTCTACGAGGGCGAGGTTGGCTCTAATCTTGACAGGATCGAGCGAACACTCTACGCTCGAAGCCACAGGTATGAAGGCAGCCATGAGACCCATTCTGGAACAA
>NZ_JBUBKD010000039.1:0-25482 GCF_054902215.1 Nitrospira sp. CMX1
CTCGCGATGTTATACCGGTCGAACGCTGACCGGATCTTGTGGCCACTGATTTTCATCGCAACCGCCTCAGGCACCCCTGCGCGAAGTAAATTCCTCACGCCAATCCGTCGCAAGCCGTGAAACGTCTTGTCCTACGCACCACCCCGCTTACAGGCCGTTTCCCAAGCTTGAATCATATGACTGAATGGTTGGCCATTTCGATGAATCACTACGCGTGGTTTTTCGCTAGCCATACCACCTCGCCCACAGCATCTGTGTGCCGGGCCAGGAATCTCTAAAATGGACCGCTTCCCATGCATCGCTCGGGTAACAGGAAAATGCTTCGAGGGACGAGTGGCTGTTCAAATAGCACATGGCATGATGTATCCAGAAACTCATCGCCTGTCTCACAGGCTTCTGCTGTTACGTCTTAAACCTCGGACTTGCGCAACTCAGACAACGCCTCAAGAATTTCTGCTGGACACGGGGGGCAACCTGATATTCTGACATCAACGGGAATATGCCGATCAACCGGTCCGGTCACGGCATAGCTTCCTTTGAACATGCCACAGTTGATTGCACAATCACCGAGCGCAATCACAATCTTCGGATCAGGCGTTTGCCTATAGACATCCTTCAACGCTCGCTCCATATTGACGGTGACCGGCCCCGTCACAACTAATGCGTCCGCATGACGTGGCGAAGCAGCGATATGAATGCCGAAACGTTCGGCATCGTATACGGGATTCAGGAGTGCGTTCATTTCCATCTCACAGGCATTGCACGAACCCGTATCCACTTCACGGATCGCGAGCGATCGTGTAAAGAGTCTCGTTTTGTCCTTAGCCTCGGGCGTAACTGGCAGTTCAGGCTTTTCCGCTCTCGGATAACGACCCGTCACGACCCCGATCTTCAGACTCTTTTTGATGATGCGAAACATGGTGGGCCTCCCTACAGATCATTCCCAGCGTATGAGAGGTTGAAGCTCTTGTTGATGAGCGGAAAGTCCGGGATAATATTGCCCAGCACCGCCCATTGAATAGCAGGCCAATTCACAAAAGACGGGTCTCGGACCTTGCACCGATGGATCCGGCCGTCTTCCCCGGCCATCACCATATAGATGATCTCGCCGCGCCACCCTTCAACTGCTGCCAGTGTCCATTCGCCGGGTTTTGGCAAAGAACTGGGATGACTGGTGATCGGACCGTTCGGAATTTTATCGCGCACTTCGCGAATGAGCCGGATAGATTCGTGAATCTCATCGCCACGAACACGCAACCTAGCCCTCACGTCACCGTAGCGATAGAGGGCCACATTGACGGGTAGTTCGTCATACGCGGCGAATGGTCGATCACGCCTGAGATCGCGATTCATGCCCGATGCTCGGCCCACGACACCCATTACTGCATGATCCCATGCGGTTTGCTCGTTGAGAATTCCTGTCGTTTCCAAGCGATCGGTGAGGGAGGCGTTCGCAAAAATGATGGCTCCCACTTCGGAGAAATCAGATTGAATGCGGTTCAGTTCCTCGACAATCTCGACGAGCTGGGCGTTCTCGATGTCTCGTGTCACCCCCCCGACGCACATGACACCTCGAAGGAATCGTGACTCCGTTAACCGGTCATTGAGCTGCATCACCCGCTCTTTCATACGACCACAATGGGCATGAGCGAGCGCATAGGCCGTATCATTGCACATGGCACCAATGTCGCCGAGATGGTTGTAGAGTCGTTCGAGTTCGAGAAAGAGCGCGCGGAGATACTTCGCACGCCGGGGCACGTCGAGGTGTAGGAGTGCTTCGACGGCCTGGGAGTAGGCGAGTGCGTGTCCCACCGTCGTGTCACCGGACACACGTTCCGCGATCGGCACTGCGTCGATCAACGGCTGTTGCTCAAAAAGTTTTTCAATGCCGCGGTGTTTCCAAAAATGGCGTAGTTCGAGTTGCATAATCGGTTCACCGGCGACGGAGAACCGAAAATGTCCGGACTCGATAATCCCCGCATGGATGGGCCCCACCGGTACTTCAAACACCCCTTCTCCCTCAATATGGCGGAAGTGATGCTCGCCCTGCTGTCGGCCGAGCACGGAGTCCCAGGGGAAATCCTTCCGGAGGGGGTGCGTTCCCTTCGGCCAGTGTTCATGTCGAACGAGACGTCGCAGGTCCGGATGGCCCTGGGGAATCAATCCGAACATATCGCGAATCTCGCGCTCATACCACTGAGCGGCATGAATGTGCGGCGTAATAGAAGGAAACAACCGATCGGTACCTGCCAGTTCACTGGACAACACCACCCAATGGTGAGATGCCTCCAAGGTAAATAAGTAATAGAGCCCGTAGCTGTCACAAACAGGGCGATGATCACAGGCCCACAAGAGTGTCAGCCTGCCGCGCAAATTCGGTTGGGTATGGAGGTAGCGGGTGATCGCCGGCAACAGTTCCTTGGGGACCACGAAATGTGAAGACTTTGCACAAATCGGCTCATTCTTCAGGATGACTGGAAACGCAGCTTTAAGCAGATCGTCACAGGACTCTGTCGTGGTCATGCTCAGCCTCTTCTCCTATTGAATGACCAGAATTCTGGTCGCCTGCTCCAAGAGTAGTCGTATGGGCTGTGGCAGAAATATGCTGAATCCAACAAGCGCTCCGGTAAGCAGAACGATCGGCAGATGACCGAGCGTCCAGATTTCTCCTCGAACAAGACCCTCAGGCGGTGTTCCCCACACCATTCCGGTGATGCGATACAACAGTCCGCCGAACGAAAGAACCGCAGAGACCAGAAATACCGAAGCCAAAGCTACTCGGCCGAATTGGTCGGAAAATGCCACCGTTACCATGCCTTCGGTACCGGCAAACTCCATTCCCGGAACTCCTTGCGAAGCCAGGGCCGTGAGGATCTGGAGTTCGCTGGCAAATGCTGCGAACGGTGGAAGCGCCGATAACGACAATCCCGAAATCATCAGCGCTATTGCCGTCCAGGGTTGTGCCATGGCCACCCCCTGTACCTGACCGATTTCCACCGTGCGAAAGCGACGGTGGATGTTCCCCGCAGCAAAAAACGCCATCGACTTCGCCAACGCATGATTCAAGAGATGGAACAGGCCGCCGAAGGTTCCCAGCAGCCCCCCGACCCCGAAACCGATCATCGCGATGCCCATGTGCTCGATGCTGGAATAGGCAAACAGCCTCTTATAGTTGTGCTGGATGAGGAGAAAGAACGCCGCCGTCAGGAATGAGGCAAAGCCGAGCAACGCCAGCAGTCCGCCAGCGAAGGCAAACGGAACGGCGTGGTCGACAATGATCCTCACTCGCAGGATTGCATAGGCTGCTACGACTTCAAGAACACCGGCGAGCATGGCCACCACCGGCGCAGGCGCCTCGCTGTAGGCATCCGGTAGCCAGCTATGCATCGGAACGAGACCCACTTTAGTACCATACCCGACCAGGATGAAAATGAACGCCAATTTAAGGACCTGCGGATTCAACCGATCAGCCACGGGGAGCAACTGCGTCACGTTCAACCCCTGACTGGCATCACTCAATATATGCAGCGATGAATAATACAGCAGTACGACACCAAACAAGGCAAGCGAGATGCCGACTGAGCACAAGATCAGGTACTTCCATCCGGCCTCCAACGATTCTCGTCGTCTCCAAAAGGCAATCAAAAAAGTGGTTGCGAGCGTCGTCGCCTCGATGGCCACCCACTGGACT
Source organism: Nitrospira sp. CMX1 (assembly GCF_054902215.1). Taxonomy (NCBI): domain Bacteria; kingdom Pseudomonadati; phylum Nitrospirota; class Nitrospiria; order Nitrospirales; family Nitrospiraceae; genus Nitrospira; species Nitrospira sp. CMX1. Next base: position 3,692 of record NZ_JBUBKD010000039.1, read on the forward strand.
CCAACACTGTTCGCAATGGTCGCGATCACCATGGCAAGCAAAAACATGTGGAAGAGAAAAAAGAACTGATTGAGTTGTGAAGGCGCGATCAGGCCCTGCTCGACTTGCTCGTCCATATACGAACGCATATAGAACGAACAGGCCAACCCGACCACTCCGATAATGAAGAGAATGAAAGTCGACAAGGCATCCAGATAGACCAACTGATCCAGAGCCGTGACGGGACCGTCGCTCAGCACCGTGCGGGTGATCACGACTTCTGCGGTGACGAGGGCACCCATGCTTGCGAGGTTGATCCCATGAAGCCATGCCGAACGGTGGACGACCAGGCTCAGCCCTCCCGCAAGCAGCGGTGCGATCAACAAGACGGCGACTGCAATCATCACGTAGACCTCGGCTATTCTTTCAGTACGGTGAGTCGGTCCGTATCCACGCTGTCGAATGCGTCTTGCAAGCAATTCGTATAGATCCCTGCGATCAATGTGGCGATCAGGACATCGAAGAACACGCCCAATTCAACAACCAACGGCATGCCATAGGTAGCGGCTGTGGCGCCCAAAAATAGTCCGTTTTCCAGGACGAGGAAGCCTACCAGTTGGGATACGGCTTTGTGCCGTGCGATCATCGTAAACAATCCAATGAGTACGATCGCAAGGGCGATGGCCAAAGAATCTCGCGTGAGGAGAGATCCCAATGGAATGATCGGTTGCGCGATGAAAAATGCCAGCATAACCAGTCCACCGCAAATCAACAGTCCGGTTGGTACGTTGACATGCATCACCAGTTCTCGTTTGACGTTGAGGCGATCAATGACTTTCTTGAGGACCCGAGGAATGATGATTACTTTGATGACACCGGTCAGCGCTGCTGCAATATAGATGTGCTGGTTCCCTGTCAAATAGGCCACCAGTATCGCGGTGACGAAGAGAAAAGCCGACTGCAACGCGAACAAGTCGACGCAGGCCGAGAGCCGCCGTTGCGCCACAATCGCGAAACAGGTCAACAAGAGCAAGGCTGAGCATAAGTCGACCAGTTGCGATCCAATGGAAGAAATCCCCTGCATCCGTTCAGCTCCGAAGAATATAAAAGAACAGCAACCCAAGCAGTGCGAGAATGAACGCCACGCCCAACAAATCCGTGACCCGGAACAACCGCAACTTTGCGAACATGCACTCAATGACTCCGATGAAGACTGCAAGTACCGCGGTCTTCACCACGTACACCAGGAGCCCGATTCCCATTGCGGCGGGTGTGACCGTCGTCGCGATGCCCCACGGCGCAAAGACGTTGGCGATCAAAGAAAGGAATACCGCCAGCTTCAGACCGGCTGCCCATTCAAGTAAGGCGAGATAGCGCCCTGAGTATTCAAGGAGCATCGCTTCATGAATCATGGTGAGTTCCAGGTGGGTCGCCGGATTATCGACCGGCACCCGTCCTGTCTCGGCGAGCGCTACGATGAAGAGAGCCGCCAACGCCATCAGATGCGGTGACGGATCCGTAACAATGCCTTCTAGTAACGCAGTCTTATGAACAATGGTGCTCACATTCGTCGATCCATTCGTCAGGGCAATTGCAAAGATCGCGAGCATCATGGCCGGCTCGGTTAGCGACGCCACGATCGCCTCTCGGCTGCTCCCCATCCCCCCAAAGGCTGATCCGGCATCGAGTCCCGCGAGAATTAAGAAGAACGTGCCCAATGCCAAGAGATAGACCAGCGCAATGATGTTTCCCGCAAAATTCATGGGCGTCTGCGAAGTGAACGTGGGAACCAGTAATCCTGCCGTCAACGTGGAGCCAAACACGATATAAGGGGTCGCTGTGAAAATCCATGACGTGGTGGCCGAGAGTAGAGGCTGCTTCTGGAAGAGCTTCGCCAAGTCGGCGTAAGGCTGGAGGACGGTCGCCCCCCGCCGCAATTGCAACCGCGCTTTGACTTTCCGAATGAGCCCCACGAGAAACGGCGAGATGGCCAGTAAGACGGTTGTTTGAGCCACAAGGAGAAGGATCATGTGGAACATCAGTTACACCGCGAGTAACAGCAATGCGATCAGTGTGACGAAAATATACGTCAGGTAGAGATGCAAACTGCCCGCCTGGATGACCTTCAGACGGTCCGCCAACGTTCCAAAGAATGCCACTAAAGGATCATAGAGATACTTCTCAAAGATCGGTTCAATATGAAATTCAAAGTGCCGGCGTTTGGCAAAGTATCGTGACTCGGCGAGAAACTCGGTCTCGAGTTTGACGGTCGGTTGGTAGATCGTGCTGAAGACTCGTTTGATCGGCTGGACGAAACCGGTCGCGGTGTACTCCATCCGGGGTGAGAGAGTAATCCCACAGCCCCAGGTCTTGTAACGGCGTGTCCTCAGACGTCCACCAAACGCGACGGCGAGTCCTAACCCCAACATCGCCAGTGCGACAAGCAGCACCGCAAGTACCGGCGTCGACAGGCTTGAGAATTCGACATTCACTGGAGCGAGCGCCCATCCATCGATTGCCAAAACCTTACTTGCAATCGATACCCCTGCCAGGGGAGCGATAACTCGGTCCAACAGCGGTACCACCACCATCGGAGCAATGCCCAGCGCCACACAAAGAGTGACCAAGATACCCATCCCAATGCGCATCGGAACCGGAACCTCCTCAGCGCGACGTGCATGGGTACTTCGTGGTTGTGCAAGAAACGCAATCCCGAAGGCTTTTGCAAAGCAGGCCAAGGCCAGCACGCCGGTGAGAGCCAAGATCGCTGCGGCGATCGGCAGCATCAGCTTGAGAAACACCGTCGGAATCTGAAAACTTAAAAAGAGACTTTGAAACACCAGCCATTCACTCACAAAGCCATTGGTGGGAGGCAACGCACAAATCGACACAGCTCCGACCAAAAAAAAGGACCCGGTCCACGGCATGCGTCGGAGCAAGCCGCCGTACTCCTCCATATTGCGCGTCCGTGTCGCATAGAGGAGCGATCCGGCCCCTAGGAACAGCAAGGCCTTGAATATGGCATGATTGATCGTATGGTAGAGTCCGGCCAGCAGGCCGAGCGCGGCCAGTTCCTTCAAGCCGTAAGACTGAAAGATCATGCTGGCCCCGATACCCATGAGGATGATGCCGATGTTTTCCACACTGTGAAATGCGAGGAGCCTTTTGAGATCATGTTCCATCAATGCGTACATGACGCCCAGCAATGCAGATGTTGCCCCGAGGAACAGTACAGTGAAGCCCCACCACCAAGGGAACTGTCCGCCGAAGAAATCGAAGCACACTCGGACCAGACCATAGATCGCCGTCTTGATCATGACACCGGACAATACGGCTGAGACATGCGACGGTGCCACCGGATGCGCATACGGCAACCACACATGGAGCGGCACGATGCCGGCTTTTGTGCCGAACCCGATTAACGCCATGAGGAATACGAGGGCTTTCATGCCCTCAGACAGGGGCTGTTTCGGATGCCGGAAGGCTTCAAACGAGAACGATCCGGCACTCTGGAAGCAGATCAGAAACGCTACGACAATGAACGCCGTTCCGATATGCGTCATAATCACATAGAACAATCCCGCGTATCGCACCTCCGCCTTCTCGTGCTCGGTAACCACGAGAAAATAGGACAGGATCGACATCAGTTCCCAGGCCAGCAAAAAGAAGAACCCGTTGTTCGCCAGGACGACGAACGTCATACAGAGAAGATAGGCGTTAAAGAGCGCTCCGAGCCTGGCGGTCGATACGTGTCCCTCGAAATGCTGCAGGTATCCCATGGCATAAACCGACGCAGCCAGCCCCACAGCAGAGATCGTGAAAACGAAGAAGGCCGAGAGTGAATCGAGCCGAATCTCAAACGTGAGCAATGGGATTGTGGAGGCGAAGGAGCCTGTGATCAGTTCCGCAGAGGTAAGGCCACGCAGCCCAAGCACGACACCTGCACTGGTCGCGACGATGGCGGCAACACTGGTCGTGAGACGTTGAAACTCAGGCCGTCCCGGCAGACAGAGAGGCAGCAGGATTCCGGCCACGTATCCGCCGAGAAGAATCCACAACAGATTCAGCATGCAACCACGTGAGGCTTCCGGCTTCGCGTCACATTCTCACAGGGTTCACAACGGGATGCGGTTTAGCCCTGCAATGAGATGAAAAAGAGGGATCATCTCTCTTCTGTTGTACAGACCGCAGACCACCGGACCACAAATTCTGTCCCTCAGAGACCTACCACGAAATGTACGACTGTTAACAGCAACGCAAGGACCAGCACTGTAGCGCACGTCATTTTCCAAGCCTGCCATGCCTTTGTTTCATTGTCTCCCACGATGAGCCTCCTGCTTGTTTAGATCAAGACGGATGTCGTTGTGAAGTTCGTCACCAAATAGCCGTTGATATGTGAATCTTTCCCCGATACCGGTAATGGGTAACCAGTGGTAGATCATTGCCTCGATCTCGCTTTTGCATTACAGACGATAGAAAGTCTGTGTGCGTATCAACTCTGAAGCACTAAACCAATGGACACGATATCCTTTGAGAAAAAAATGATCGTAGACCGCCGAGAGGAACACGCGTCCGTCTGATATCCGTACGACCTGGCCCGCCCAGTCCCGCAGTCCACGACGCAATATTTCCCGCAATCCAGCGTGAGTTGTCACGATAGCTCCCGTAGGGAGATCGAACCAGACCAGCGCCACCGCTCCTCTCGGATGCTGTACCGCGATGATGTCGGCATGTTCGGCCATGACCTCATGCTCCTTTTTGGTCGCAAGATATCCCGTGAGGACTCACGGCACTCTCAATCTTCTTCCTGAGGATCCGTTTTGAGATGCTGCCTTATCCCGAACGTCCTTCATTCCGAGACCCTAGGAGGGAAATTGAAGCGACCGACCCATCCACTGTCGACAGCGGGCCGACCCCTCTCTCGCCATTAAATTGTTTGGTTGGGATGAAAGAGCCGCATTCCAATTAGCCAACGCCTCCTCATGCTGGCCAAGGCGTTCGAGCAACGCGGCCAGTTCGCATCGCGTGGTAATATCTGTGGGACAGAGCGCCAGCGTGTCCGTTAATTGTCGGAGCCGTTCCAAGCAATCTTGGATTGTTAGCCGGTTCACGCACGATATGTTATCCGGTGCGTCACCATTTTTGATGGTCATGTCCCTACTCTCCCTACTTTTTTTGTGACCCTTGCGTGGCTTAAGGGTTGGTTGCATACCAGCCCCGTGATCTCTATCAGGATAGCTGTTGTCAGAATCCTGACGTGAGCTGCGACTGGTCGTGTCTCACCGAAGGTTCCCCTCCGTTACCTCAACGCTAGATTCACACTCCGACAAGCTACTGCAGGGAGAATGCCATCGTTGAGCGGGCATAAGGCCATTTGATGGGAATGAAATCTATCGCGGGTTTATGACGGTTGCAGGGATATGCAGGGAACTACGGTTGCGGATCGAAGCCCGGGCTTGTGCAAGAATTGCATTCTTAAACGCTGTTGCGCCGATTAGGGGTGCATTTCTTGCGGTACGAGTCATGAGTACTTCATGTGTGAATCCAGCAGTCTGATGAAAAACTCGGCTGATGCCAACAATATGACCGGAATGGTTCGTATGGTGTTACCGCAGGAATCACGTCAGGATGCTCAAAAAGGCTGTCAGCAAGGCCGCAGCAAGCGAAGTGGTGAGGCATACGCTTCGGTATGTTGAGCCTCTGAGCGATGCGAGAACACCGCTGACAGAATTTTTCAGCGTCCTGCAAGAAGACGATACTGGTAGAAACAATCAATCACGAATTCCATATTCCTTGATCTTATATTGGAGAGTTCGGAGACTAATTCCTAACAGTTTGGCGGCATTTTCTCGATGGTTGGTGACTTCCTTCAAGGTGCGTTCGATCACTTGTCGTTCGACTTGTTGGATGGACGTTCCCAGGGTAATCATCATGGTTCGTGTATCCTCTTTGCTCGCCTGGATCTCTTCGGGAAGATGCCCGGGTTGAATCGTGGCGTCCTTCACGGTGACGACAAGCCGCTCCATGAGGTTCCGTAGTTGTCGAATGTTTCCAGGCCACCCATAGAGCCGTAACAGCCGCATGGCGTCTCGGGAGACTTCTTTCGGTCCGCGGCGATGCTGTGCGGAGGATTCTGACAGGTATCGCTCCACAAGCAGGGGGACGTCGTCTGCTCGCTCTCGGAGTGGCGAAAGACGGATCGGCACAACATTCAGTCGATAGTAGAGATCTTCTCGAAAATCCCCCTGTTTCACCGCTTCCTCCAAATTCCTGTTCGTTGCGGCGATGATTCTTGTGTCGACTGTGATCAATTTTGTCCCACCCAGACGCCTGAACTCTTTCGTTTCCAGTACACGCAGGAAATCAACTTGTGACTTAAGTGAGAGTTCACCCACTTCATCCAGCAATAGCGTTCCGCCGTCGGCTAATTCGAACCGTCCGACTTTGGTCGACATCGCGCCGGTGAACGCGCCCTTCTCATACCCAAATAACTCACTCTCAAAGAGATTCTCGGGCAACGCTCCACAATTGAGGGTAATGAACGGCCCACCAGCTCTCAAGCTCTTATGGTGGATTGCCTTTGCGACGAGTTCTTTGCCGGTTCCACTTTCCCCGGTGAGCAATACCGTCACATCGCTGTCCGCAACCATCTCCACCAGACCATAGATTCGCTGCATGGCTTCGCTTTTCCCGACCATGCGATCGAAACAGGTTCGCGTTTCGAGACAGTCACGGAGTTGCTTATTCTCGGAGGCGAGCGCAGATCGCTCCAGCGCTTTCTCAACGACCACTCCAAATCGATCACGATCGATCGGTTTCGTCACATAGTCGTAGGCGCCCACACGCATCGCTTCAACAGCCGTATCGATCGAACCAAACGCCGTCATGAGGACGACTTCTGTGTCGGGGCATTTGCCTTTCAACCGGCACAGAAACTCTATTCCGTTGATCCCCGGCATCCTCAAGTCGGTAATGACTAGATCCATACGGGCGTCTTCGAGACATTGTAAGGCTTCTTCACCCGTACTGGCTCCCAACACCTGGTAGCCCTTCTTCTGTAACATCGTCACGAGGGCATTGCGGATATTCACCTCATCGTCCACAACGAGAATCTGAGCCGTCTTCGTCACGATCGCACACCGACCCTCTGCATGTGATCAATCACTGAGGGAAACCGCGTCACCACCGTCGTCCCACTTCCCGGCACACTCGAAACCTGAATGGTACCGCCGTGATCCTGCATGATGCGATAGGCGATGGCAAGGCCAAGGCCGGTGCCTCCCGACTTGGTCGTATAGAACGGCTCAAACAGATGAGAGAGTTGTTCTTTCGTAATCCCGACCCCATTGTCCTTTACCGTAATCTCGATCCAGGGTTTCCCTTCAGCCTCCCGCTGCATCGCCGAAATCCGACAGCGTCCGCCGTTCGGCATGGCATGAAATGCGTTGACGATGATGTTGATCAACACCTGGCTGATCTGAGTGGCATCGCCCAGTACGGGGAGCACTTGATCATTCATTGCGCGTTCGAGTCGAATTCCGCGATCCTCCGCCTCGAAACGCATCAATGTCATGATATGGTCGATCAGTGTCTGTATCTCCACCTCGTGTGAACCGACAGGTCCGGGCCTGGCAAATTTCATGAAATTATCCAGAATGCCCGAGAGCCTGCCGCATTCGGCATTCACAACACGGAGATACCGTGCTGCTGATTCTTCCAGGATCCCTCGTTCCTTCAACTCCTCTTCGAGAAGATGAAGGTTGAGATCCATGGCGCTCAAGGGGTTTCGCAGTTCGTGCGCGACCCCCGCAGACAGGGTATGCAACGCAGCTAACTTCTCTGCGACCTGGACACGACGTTCGAGTCCGAGCCACTCGGTGACGTCCTGTGCCTGCAGGATCACCCCGGCCGCTCGCGTATCATCCCCCGTAAGCTCCGCAGTGCTCACGCGGATCGTCCTTGGGTTGAGGTTCGCATCTTTAGAGAGAACATCTTTCAGATTCACATGCCGGTGATCTTTCATTGCCTCGTCAAGCGCCTGGCGAATCGGGTCTGCTTCTAAAAACACAGCATCGTATGTTTTGCCCAGCAATTCGGACGACGCGCGATTCAAGACTCCTTCAGCCGCAGGATTCACCGCGCTGATGATGCCGCCCTGGTTGACGGTCAGTACACCGGTCGGAATACTTTGGAGAATGTTCCGAGCGAGCCCCTTCACCTCTTCCAGCGTTCTACGGACGGTGTCGTAGTGAACAAACATGATGAGCGCGGCGACTCCGATCGCACTCACGATGAAGACGAGGAGTGTCTCGACGATCAAGTCGTTACGGGATTCCCAGAGAGCGGAGAACAGTCCCGTCGAGGCCCGGTTACTTTCAGGGAAACCTCGATGAAGGAGTTTTTCTCGTTCCAGGCTCAACACGAGAATAACGGAGAGAACCAAGGCGAGAATTAAGAGAACGGAGGTGATCAGCCGGTAGGAAATTCTTCGGAAGAAGGTCGTTTCTGGAATGGGTCTGAACATCGCGACATCACAATGAGAAATGCAACCGTGAACATGGTATCACGCACATGATTCGAGTGTGAACCGCATAGGCGTATGCCGAGGCGGAATAACACGGCCCAGCTCCCGAGAGTCTATACGGCATGCCTGATTCTACTCTGCTCATCATTCGTCTCGACTTCGAGCAAGGATGGTCGCGATTGTTCGGGGCATGCGTGCTGTCGGCCATCCGTAGTTTGTCGGCTCCGCGTTCCATGCGGTGGCAATCGCCTGTTTGATGAACTGTGGCGCAATATTGATCGTGTCCAGGAACGTCCGATGAGGTCGATCCGAACGATAGTCCGGTTGTCGCGTTGGGTGCTTGAGATACTGTGTGATGAGCCCAGCCCTCATGCCATGCAGAATGGTCCCATGAAAGAGCAGTGCGTTTCTGGTTCGTCGTTGAGCGTTGCCGGAAATCTTGTTGTTGCCGAGCGCGAGGTCGCTGATTCCTTGGAAGCTCGTGGTCGGTTCCCACCGACGAAGCGTTTCTGCTATCCGTTCCAGGACAAACCGATTAGTGGTGCGTATACTCGCAAGATCAGAGTGCCAATCAAGCGGCAACACGAAGGCATAGGAGAGACAACCTGGTCCCTGTAAGACGGTCCCGCCACCGCTCGCGCGTCGAAGAATCGGGATGCCGTCTTCCTCACAGGCGGTAAGATCGACATCATCCGCCGCGCAAGATGCGCGGCCTAACACGACGAAAAGACGATCGCTCTCCCAAAATCGAAGGGTAGGAGCTCCACCCCGCTCATCGAGTTCTTCCAGTAGTACTTCGTCCAGCGCAAGGTTTTCGACGGGAAAAGGGAGGGTCAGATCAAGCAAGCGGAGCGTACGCATGTCATGACCGCGTTGACAGGAAGAGATGTGTCGGTGATCCATCAAATGATTCAGCCGCTTCCATGACGGTTTCGCTCAACGTGGGATGCGGATGGATCGAGGCTGCCACATCTTCTGCAACCGCACCCATCTCGACCGCCAGGACGCCTTCGGCGATCAACTCACCTGCACCGACACCGCAAATTCCCATGCCGAGGACACGTCCCGATTCGGCGTCGAGTATGAGCTTCGTGAGGCCTTCGTGCCGGCCGAGCGTCGTCGCACGACCAGAAGCCGCCCATGGAAAACGTGTGACCTTTACGGTTTGTCCTGATGCCTTGGCGGCTTCTTCAGTCAGTCCGCACCAGGCGATTTCAGGATCGGTAAACACGACGGCCGGGATTGCCGCCACATCGAAGGCCGCCGGCCGCCCCGCGATGACTCTGGCGGCGACCAGTCCTTCATGCGTGGCTTTGTGAGCGAGCATCGGTTCACCCACGACGTCGCCGATCGAAAAAATCGAAGGCTCGGCCGTACGCATCTGCCGATCGACTTGTACGAATCCATTCGGTGAGAGAGCGACCTGTGTGTGTTCGAGCCCCAACAGCTCGGTATGAGGCCGACGACCGACCGCAACGAGTACGCGGTCGAAGAGGTCGGTGCTGGTTCCTTCCGAGTCTGCACAGGTTGCGGCCACGCCTTCTTTCCGGGACTCAAGTTTTTTGACGGTGGTGGCCAGTCTGATGGCCTTGAATCGCCGCTGCATGCGTTGGTGCAACGGCCGAACGAGATCCGCATCGACACCGTTCAACAGGCGCGGCAGCGCCTCGACCACTGTGACTTCCGATCCGAGAGCCTGATAGACAGTCCCCAATTCGAGGCCGATGTAGCCGCCACCAACAACCAGTAAGCGAGCGGGGATGTCCGGCAATTGAAGCACACTCGTGGAATCCATCACGCGCGGATCGTCGAGCTTCAGTGCAGCCGGAATCACAGGCCTCGAACCGGTCGCAAGGATCGCGTGAATAAAGGAGAGTTCATCTGATGTGTTGGGACCGGAGAGCCGTAGGGTTGTTGCATTCTTGAACATGGCCCGCGCATGGATCACCTCCACTTTCCGGCTGCCTGCCAGTGTCTGCACACCTCTCGTCAGTTTACCGATGATCGCTTGCACGCGGCCGCGAAATACGTCGAGGTCCACACGCGGCTTTTCATAGTGAATGCCCCAGGCAACCGCTTCTTCAGCGTCGGTGAGTAAGCGAGCGGCATGGAGCAGGGCTTTGGAGGGAATACAACCGCGTAACAAGCAGGTCCCACCTAATTGCAGATCTTCGTCGATCAGCGCCGTGCGGAAACCAAGATCTGCTGCCTGGAAGGCTGCCGCATAGCCGCCTGGTCCGGCGCCGATCACCGCCACATCAAATCGAGAGTCAGTCATCAAATCCTCGGCCCGCATGTCAAACCGAACTCGGTCATCCGATCGCCGCGCGCATCTCGATACACCACCCTACCAGCCCAGTTAGAGCCCAAGAAACATGCCCTGGAAATCTTCCAATACTTTGACGATCTCGTTGGTAAAGCGCGCGCCGATCGCCCCGTCTATCAGACGGTGATCGTAAGCGACGCACACTTGCAATACCCGACGTGGCACGAACTGGCCGTCACGATACACCGGCGTCATCTTGGCCTTGCCGACACCGAGAATACCGACTTGCGGTGGATTGATGATCGGTAGGAACGGACCGGCACCGATCCCTCCCATATTGCTGACGGTAAACGTTGCACCGCGCAGTTCTTCCAGCTTGACCTCCCGCTTACGGGTTCGTTCGGCAAGATCGGCCAACTCAAGTGAAATCTGCAGAAGATCTTTCTGGTCCACCTGCTGAACCACCGGCACGATCAGGCCGGCTGGTGTGTCGACCGCCACGCCGATGTTGTAATAGTCCTTGTAGATCACCTCGCCGTTGGTGAGGTCGAGGGTCGCGTTCAGCTGCGGGTACAGTTTGAGCGCATGGACGACCGCTTTCAGAAAGAGACTGCTCAACGTCAGCGTGGCGCCTTTCTTCTTAAATTCAGATGCATACCGTTTAAGTAGCGCCACGAGATCGGTGATATCGGCATCCTGGAATTGATGAACATGGGGGATGGTCGTCCAGGCTTGTGTCATGTTCGCGGCGATCTTCCGGCGGGTCGACGAGAGCGGCTCTCTCCGCTCGGATCCATAGGGTGTGGAAAAGACATTTTCCCCGCCCCTCGGAGCAGTGCCGCGTTTGGTCCGCTCCCGCACGAAGGCTTTCACGTCTTCAGCAATGATTCGGCCCCCGGCTTCGGATCCTTTGACCTGCGAAAGGTCCACGCCCAGCTCCCGTGCGAGCCGGCGAACTGAGGGAGGAGCGGGGATCGCTGTACCCACTGCTTGTGGACCGACCGCCGCAGCCTTCTGCTTCATGACCGGTTGCTCAGGTGCGGGCACTGACGTGGTCGGTCCAGCCTGCGGATGCTCCCGTTGTGTCTCGGCGTTTGGTCCCACGGCAGGCGACGACTCTGAGGGCATTGCCGCAACCGACTTCTCCGGTGCCGACATCTCAGCCGTTCCTGCCTCACTTTCAGCGTCCTTGAGTTCGACGAACGCCTGTCCGACCTTCACATGATCGCCTTGCTGAACGAGCAAGCGGGCAACAGTCCCTGTGGTGGGTGCCGGTACCGTCACCGTGGCCTTTTCAGTTTCAAGTTCAATGAGCGATTGTCCCTCGCTTACTCGATCGCCTTCATGCACCAGCAGTTGGACGACATCACCGCCTTCGATACCTTCTGCAAGAAAGGGTAGTTCGACTTTCATGTCATAGCCTTCAACTTCCGGCTGCACCGGTATAGGTTACTGGCTCCATGGAGCCGCTCCATCGGTCGAAATCTTGAGATCACGCGCAGCTTGCGTGACCAGGTTTGCCGCCACCGTTCCGTTCCGACAGAGAGCGTAGAGCGTAGTCACGACCAGATGCTCGGCGTCAACTTCAAAAAAACGCCGTAATGCCGTGCGGGTATCGCTTCGGCCAAAACCGTCCGTTCCGAGGGCAAGGAGGCCACCGGGAATCCAAGGCGCGATTTGTTGTGGAACCAGGCGGACGTAATCACTGACCGCGACGCAAGGACCGTCGAACTGCTCGATGGTCCGCTGCAAGAAACTTGTGCGTGGTGGTTCTTCCGGATGGAGCCGATTCCAGCGTTCAGTTTCCAGTGTGCTCATTCGAAGTTGTTTGTAACTCGTTACACTCCACACATCGGCTGCCACTCCATACTGTAGCAACAGGTTCTGTGCGCGCAGGGCTTCGTTCACCAGCGGACCACTTGCCAGGAGATGTGCTCGGTGCGTGGCTCGTTCTGGTGCAGTGCGGAAGCGATAGAGCCCCTCGCGGATGCCTTCCTCCGCATCCAGCGGCATGGCCGGCATGGGGTAGGATTCGTTGTACAGGGTGATGTAGTAGGACAAGTCTTGTTGTTCTTGGTACATCTTTTTCAGCCCATCCTGGAGGATGACCGCCAGCTCAAACATGAACGCCGGATCGTAGGCCGCGATCGTCGGGTAGGCGGAGGCAAACAGCTGGCTCTGTCCGTCTTGGTGTTGCAGGCCCTCTCCCTCCAGAGTCGTGCGCCCGGCGGTGGCGCCTAACAAAAATCCGCGCGTGCGCATGTCGCTGGCGGCCCAGATTAAATCGCCGATCCGTTGAAATCCGAACATTGAGTAGAAGATGTAGAAGGGAATCATGTTGATTCCGTGCGTCGCGTAGGCGGTGCCCGCCGCGATATACGACGACATGGCGCCCGCTTCGGTGATACCTTCCTCGAGGATTTGCCCGTTTTTGGCTTCGAAATAATACAGCAGGGAACTCTTGTCCACCGGCTCATACAGTTGGCCGACATGTGAGTAGATGCCGTATTGCCGGAAAAGCGCTTCAAGGCCGAACGTGCGCGCTTCATCGGGAATGATCGGCACGAGATGCCGGCCGAATTCCTTGATGCTAAGTAGGCGGCCCAGCATCCGGGCAAACCCCATCGTGGTGGAGACCGACCGCTCCCCCGATCCGTTGAGGAACTCCTTGAATTGGTCGAGGGGCGGGGTTTTGAGGGGTTCGACATTGACGCGCCGCTCAGGGATGGTGCCGCCCATCGTCTTGATCCGCTCGGCGAGATATACTGCCTCAGGACTATCAGCCGGCGGCCGGTAGAACGGGGTTGATGTCAATTGCAGGTCCGGCACCGGCACGCTGAACCTCGTGCGAAACTCCCGTAACTCCTGTTCGTTCAGCTTCTTTTGTTGATGGGTAATATTACGCCCCTCACCTGCCTCACCAAGCCCATAGCCTTTGATCGTTTTCGCGAGAATGACGGTCGGTTGCCCTGTGTGGTTCACCGCGGCCTGATAGGCGGCGTAGACTTTTTGGGGGTCGTGGCCGCCTCGAAGCATCCTGTGGATCTGTTCGTCGGAATAGTTCTCTACCAACTTGAGCAACCGCGGATCGACACCAAAGAAATGCCGCCGTGCAAAGGCGCCACCTTCCACCACATACTTTTGATACCAGCCATCCACCACCTCACCCATCCGCCTGACCAGCAGGCCTTCGTCGTCCTTTGCCAACAGTGGATCCCAGTCGCTGCCCCAGATGACCTTAATGACATGCCAACCGGCCCCGCTGAAGATGGCTTCCAACTCTTGGATGATCTTGCCGTTGCCGCGTACAGGACCGTCAAGACGTTGAAGGTTGCAATTGACGACCCAGATGAGATTATCGAGCCGTTCACGGGAGGCGAGCGAGAGGGCCCCGAGACTTTCCGGTTCGTCGGTTTCACCGTCTCCGACGAAGGCCCACACCCGTTGTTGACTTGTGTCTTTGATGCCGCGGCCCTGCAAGTACCGGTTGAAGCGCGCCTGGTAAATCGACAGGATCGGGCCCAGCCCCATCGACACCGTAGGAAATTCCCAATAGTCGGGAAGCAACCAGGGATGCGGATACGAAGAGAGACCTCGGCGGTTCGAGTGCAGCTCGGCTCGAAAACAGTGGAGCGCCTCTTCCGGGAGTCGGCCTTCGACAAAGCCACGCGCATAGATACCCGGTGCGGCATGACCTTGCACGTATACGTGGTCACCACCTTGGGGTCCGTCTTTGCCGTGTAAAAAATGGTGGAGTGCCACCTCATAGAGGGTGGCCGCCGAAGCAAAGGTGGAAATATGTCCGCCGATGCCGGGGCGTTGCTGATTGGCCTTGACGACCATGGCCATCGCATTCCAGCGGACCAAGCTGCGGATACGGCGCTCTAATTCCAGATTGCCCGGATAGTGCGGTTGTTGAGAAGCAGGAATGGTATTGACGTACGGAGAGTTGACCGGTTGAGAGACCTGGGCACCACGCTCACCCAGTCGGTCACGAAGCCGCTCGAACAGATAGGTTGCCCGCTGGATGCCGTGCTCCTCAAGGACATACTCGAGGGAGTCCAGCCATTCACGCGTTTCCTGTGGATCAGTGTCGCTTTGTGATCGAGCTGTTCGATCCTTATCGCTCATGCACGGACCTCGGTGAATCAGGTTTTGCTTCCCGTTTTATCGTATCATCAGCGTTTGAGTCACGTTCCACCATAAATCAATGTTTCCTAGTTGTGACAGCTGGGCAGCACCGTAGGTCGTTCGTTCTGCGATCCAGAGAATCGCAACACCTTCTGGCGAAATACGGCGCAGGTCGTTTCTTCTGCGATGGTCAGGATCGCTCAATCCGCATTCTTCGTTTACAGGTTAATGATCCGCCAGCTGGTACAGACTCTCCGGACTCTGTTGTTCCGTTCTATTGCGTGACGTAGTCCATGCTGCCGTTCGGATGCAGCCGCAGAGTATCTGCCGCATAATGCCTCCCGTTGCAATTGGTCATACGTACTTCTCTACAATGTAGGGCTACGGAGTAAGCATCGCGGTGCAAATTTTGCACACTGCGCATCCAGTTGGCGCCTCCCATGTTCTTGTCTTGTGACACTTGTACACCAAGCCATTGAAAAATTCAGTATATGTCGTGTCAGCTTCACGAGGCATACGAGTTGTTTATGAGATTTTGGAATGCACGAGGATCAATCGGTAGATGTGCAACAGCATTAGAGGTATACAATTGGGTTTGATAAAATAAGCCTTGATCGTGTATGCCGGTCAACTGGCTCTAGGAGCCGCTAATCTCCCCTTTACAGGCTTATCTGCCAAGCGTAGCCTACAACTCTACGATCCACCCCTCACTTGCCGACGACACCGTGTGAGAAGAGAGGTGACCTATGGCAGTATCTCTCAACCTGCTACAGAACTCACTCCAGTGGCTTCACAATCCACTTGTTAGGGCAGCCGTGCTGTGCATTATGGGAGTCCTTTGTGTCCTTGCCTTCAGCTATTTCGCGACACGACACTGGCTCTAGCTAGCCCACATTATTCATGACGTTTCGTCATGAAACTGGCAGTGTGCCGATTCCGGAGAGGTGGTACCGACGGATAATTGCACGAGGTGCTATTGGCCTGATCTGACCTTTCCCCGATTTCATCGACACCTCCAGAAGGCGGAAAATGATGAAATCTGGGGAAGGTCAAGGGATAGTCCTCGTCTTCCATGAACAGAGTGGGCTATCCATGGCACGCCAATGCAACCGTGCCATCCTATGGGACACCCACCAGATCCCAGCCGATACCCCCATTTGATGGGTCTTGCCACCTACCAGAGTAGTAGTCACATTCTCACTCTCGTATTACCCTGCGAGCACACCCGAGACATCTTCAAGGAGGCGTGGATATGCTCCAGACAATGGTCTCAAAGATCGCAATCGACTGCATCCTGTCGGAAGGAAGCGACGGGCTACAAGGCGATGGATGTATCTATGCCCTTTCTTCTTCTCCTCCTTCGATCACAGGCCCTGAACACCTCCACCCCGGTGACTATGTCAAGTTACGCCTGTGGTTACCCGACGATGAAAGTTCAGCTATCCAGATTGACCTCGCCGAGGTTCAATGGGTCAAACACCAGTGGATCAAGCTCGACCTGCTCCTCACATCACACAAAGATCAAGCCCGGCTGAGGCAGTTCATCGCACCGACAAACGAGGCGCTACCAGTTCCACACCGAATGTGGGAACAGATCGTAATCCGTGCATGATGAGGGGGCACCCCATTAAGAGATCCCGGCCACCGTGCTACCCGAACAGATGGGAAATGACAGAACACCCAGGTGAAGGACGTTGTTTGCGGATGCCCACCCGTAAACAACGAGAGTTTCTTCTCCCTCCAGAAGAAACCTCCCTTCACTCATATTCTTGTGATTGTTCCTTACAGCACCTCAGCATGAGCAGGAGAGCCGAACGTGGACAAACAACGGAATTCTAGAGGAACCATTCGACAAGAGCTCCACGGGAAAGCCTGTCCTTCCTGTGGAGGTACGACGTATCAACTGGTGCTTCGAACGACAGGCATTGCAGACAAGTCGGTCCTATCTGCTCGATGCCGTCACTGTGGTCATCCAAGAAGTCTTGAGACAGACTTTAAGGACATCTTGTGGATCTGAGCACATGTACTCCGACTCCTGATACCAGGATCGATGATCGAGGAGGATTTACCATGGCAGTTCGTAGACTCCACATGGATCTTGACCAGACCAGACAAAAGCAGAAGGCGCTCCACATGCTGATCCTCAGCGGGGTGGTGCGACCCAGCCACATAGGACTCCGATACATACCTCTTCTCTCACAGTCCGAAGGACAGCCCCATGGTTCCCGGAACAGCCCCATCGCTCCTGCTCAAACATTACACCATCTCCATCGAGCGATCAGCTTACTGCGCAAGTGGATAACGCAGCTGTTGTCGCGAGAACCACAATACTTACAACCCAGCACTTTTTACCCCGCCCTGAGACGACCTTGAGAATGTGCCTGCGATGCGTAACCAAATATGAATGCGAATCATCTCTTGTGCCTTTCCCTTGAGCTGAGGTAAGATGCCTCCGCGTTAGTGATATCCCTCCCCTGGCGACAAAGTCGTGAGCTACTGTATGAGTGAGAGTATGAGTGCGCACCAACCAGGACCCGCACACACCACGTAACCCATTGATCTATAGCGCGGAGAGGTGGCCGAGTGGCCGAAGGCAACGGTTTGCTAAACCGTCGTAGGGACAAAATCTCTACCGAGGGTTCAAATCCCTCCCTCTCCGCCACTATTGCTGATACAAATTTCTTCGAGTAATTCACCACTTTAACCTACCTCTCCAACCTCCACCCCGTGAAATTATGTGTTGTAGGACCACGATGCGTGTCGTATGCTTACAAGCTTCTTCGGCCTCTTATTAAGAAAGGACCCAACAACCTATGCGAACTCGTATACTGACTATTGCTTCTGGGCTCTTCCTTCTTGCGGCCCCCTTGTGGGCAGCATCGGATCCGTCTAATGATGATCAAAAGACCTTGTATGCCCTTGGCTTGGCCCTCAGCCAATCGATCGGGACATTCTCCCTGACTGAAGCAGAATTGGACATGGTCAAGAATGGGATGACCGACGGCGTGCTCAAGCGCTCGCCAAAAGTCGACCTCCAGACCTTCGGACCCAAGATCCAGCAACTTCAGCAAGCTCGCTTGGCCCTCGTCGCCGAGGGTGAGAAAAAAGCCGGAGCTGCCTTCACCGCCAAAGCAGCTGCAGAAAAGGGCGCCGTCAAAACCGAGTCCGGCATTGTGATCACACCGATCAAGCCTGGAACCGGTGCGACACCGAAGGCAACCGATACCGTCAAGGTCCATTATCATGGTACCCTCACTGACGGCACCGTATTCGACAGTTCCATCAAACGTGGAGAACCGGCCACGTTTCCCCTCGACAAGGTGATTAAGTGTTGGACGGAAGGGGTCCAACAGATCAAGGTCGGTGGAAAGAGTCGGTTGGTGTGTCCGTCCAATCTTGCGTATGGTGATGCCAGCCCACCCGGCTCCCCCATCAAGCCGGGGTCCACCTTGGTATTTGAAGTGGAATTACTGGAGATCGTGGCTGCAAAATAACAACTGGATTGCCGCCTCTGTGCGAGAGGCGGCAATCCCTTCATCCCCTTTCCTACATACCAATCGTGCGAATCATCCCCTCTGAACAGCCGCCCCTAACATTGCTGTGAGTCAGACCGCCTCTCCTTCTCCCATCGATTTGTCATCCCCATCCCCGTTACGTTGGCTCATCCTTGGCTTACTCTTCTCCATCAGCGTCGTCACCTACATCGATCGGGTCAATATTTCCGTCACCGCTCGTCAGATGATGCCGGCGCTGGGACTGACCGATCAGGAGATGGGCTGGGTCTTCTCCGCGTTCGTCGTGGGGTACGCCCTCTTCCAAATCCCTGGCGGATGGCTGAGTGATCGCTGGGGCGTGCGGGTCATCCTCACCATCGCCCTCATCTGGTGGTCCTGCTTCACCGCCTGGACGGCTGTGGCAGCCACATCGTTCCTCGCTGGGCCATTGGGAATCGTGGGGGCATTCGCCTTGATCCGCTTCCTGCTTGGGATCGGAGAAGCAGCAGCCTTGCCGACCTTTAACCGCGCGGTCACGGATTGGCTTCCTCCCCACGAACGGGGACTTGGTATCGGCATTGCCATTGGAGGAATCGGGGTGGGTGCGGCCATCACCCCTCCAATCACCGCTTGGATCATGGTCAACTATGGATGGCAGACCGCATTTTATCTTTCAAGCGCTCTTGGTATAGGTCTGGCCGTCATCTGGTCGCTTCTCGCCGCTGATCGTCCCACCAGTCATCCCTGGCTCACTTCTTCCACACGCACGCTCTCTACAACGCCCGCGCAGAAGCCCCAATCTTCGATTCCCTGGAAGCGCCTACGACAAACCTCCACGGTCTGGTGGCTCATGCTGAGTTACGGATGCCTGGGCTATGTCGCCTATGTCTATATGTCCTGGTTCTATTTGTACCTCGTCAATGAGCGAGGTTTCAGCATCTTGCGCGGTGGACTTTTCGCTGCTGCCCCATTCCTGGCCATCCTCCTGTCCTGTCCCCTCGGAGGATGGGTCACGGATTGGCTGGCGGCCAAGCATGGCGTCACAATCGGGAGGCGCATCGTCGGTATGGCTGGTATGGGTCTGGCCGCTCTGTCCATCGCCGTTGGTGCCTTGGTCGAATCGCCCTACCTCGCCATTACCTGTCTCTCCTTCGGAGCAGGATGGCTCTATTTCACGATCGGCGCCTATTGGTCCTCCATCAGCGACTTGTCTCCGTCCCATGCCGGAAGCCTGTCGGGCTTGATGAACATGGGGGCCAATCTCGGTGGGGCAGTCTCCCCCACTCTCACGCCATGGGTCGCGCAACAGTGGGGATGGTCTGCATCACTTGGTCTTGCAGCTTTCATGGCGCTGCTCGGCGGATTCATGTGGTTCCGCATCAATCCGGAAGAACGGCTCACGGGAGACAGCGCACCGGACTGAGGCGAGCGGTTACATTCAGAACTCAACATCATGGGGAGTCCTTGTCATTCAGCGGATGGCCTTGTTACAGTCACACCTATGACACTGCAGTTTCAAAAAAAGGATCCTCGAATCACCATTACCACCAACTTAGGGGAGATCAAGATCCGCCTGTATTCGGATGCCGCACCTCGGCATGTCGAAAACCTCATCAACCTGGTGAAGATGGGGTTCTACGACGGCACAACATTCCATCGAGTCGTACCAGGATTTCTGATCCAAGGCGGTGATCCCCTGAGCAAGCATCCGGATCGCATGTTTCACGGAACCGGCGGACCCGGATACTTCCTCTCTCCTGAGCCCAACGATTACCCCCACAAACGCGGTGCTCTTTCCATGGCCAAGATGCCGCGCGAGAGCAACAGCACTCGCGACTTCAACGACAACGGCTCACAGTTTTTCATCTGTGTGGACGACAACAGCGGGTTGGACCGTCGTTATACCGTGTTTGGAGAAGTCTTTCGTGGGATCGACGTAGTCGATAAGATCGTTGCTGCGCCGCGTGACGAGTATGACAATCCCCTTGATCCAATCAGAATGACCCTGACCGTCAAAGAATAACCGATCGGCAACAACTGCCCCTCGTTCAACACCATCATCAATCCAGTGAACGCTCAAATCCTCCCCGCCTCAGCTCCCGAATCCATTCGCCTGGCTGGCGAGATCATTAGGATGGGCGGGCTCGTGGCCTTTCCGACTGAAACGGTCTATGGACTCGGCTGCGACGCGCTAAATCCTGACGCGGCGGCGAAGGTGTTTGAAGCCAAACAACGGCCGCAATTCGACCCGCTCATCGTTCATATTGCCGATCGGATCCAGTTGCACGACGTGGTGAGAGCCCTCACGGCAACAGCACTGCAGCTCATCGATCAGTTTTGGCCAGGCCCACTCACGCTGGTCTTGCAGAAACAGTCGACCATTCCAGATCTCGTTACCGCCGGCCTGGATACCGTCGCCGTCAGAATGCCGAACCATCCTGTGGCGCAAGCACTGATTCGAGAGGCAGGAACTCCGATCGCCGCACCAAGTGCCAATCCCTTTGGCTACGTCAGTCCAACGACGGCGCAACACGTGGCCCACGGGCTTGGAAGTACGATCGATCTCATCCTCGACGGAGGACCTTGTCCCGTCGGCGTGGAATCAACTATCGTGTCGCTGGTCGGCCCCCAGGCAGAATTGTTGCGGCCGGGGAGCATCACACTTGCACAGCTCAGTGCCGTCATCGGCCCACTCAGCCGATCCTCTTCCGTAGTCGATCAACCGACCGCCCCGGGGCAACTGGCTCGCCATTACGCAACACAGACCCCGGTCACAATCCTGACCTCCCTCAAGGCAAGACCAACATTGACGAAGAATGAGCGGGCCGGATTGTTGATCGTCTCGCAAACCAGTGCAACGGACGAGCGCTTCGCAGCGATTGAAGTGCTCTCAATAACCGGAGATCTTCGGGAAGCCGCACACCACCTCTTTGCAGCGCTCCGAAGATTGGACGCCCAAGGTCTGGATCGGATCTATGTGGAGCCTTGTCATGAAGAAGGGCTGGGGATGGCGATCATGGACCGTCTGCGCCGTTGCGCGGCCTCATAGAGTCTGCACCCTCCATCCTCTACTAGAGAAATCGTACGCCCTTGACTGCTTTGGCAACAATGTACATACGAACATTGTTGCTTCGATCGTCAGCCGGAAACAGAAAGAAGCCAGGCCGAGTAGGGTCGTAGCCAGTAGTCGTTCCCACTAAGACTTCGCCGTCCTGGAAGGTAACCTCAACTTTTCTCCCGGACAAGGGCTTGCCCGGAACGAATGACTTGCCTTCCTTGTAGCTCCCGTTTCCCACAAAGTCGCGCACGAAGAACACCGCCTTCAGCTCCTGCATGACCACGCGCGTGAGCGGTGCCGATGTCTTGGCTCCCTCTGCCTTCACGTGAAAATATTGGG